>JAIPCT010000011.1 GCA_021738065.1 Burkholderiaceae bacterium | reverse complement strand
TGGAACACTGCCTCCCGACGCCATGGCGTCGGGAGCTCCTGTCGATCAGCCGAGGCTGTCAAGTTTGGCTTGCGCCACCTTCTGCTGCGCCGGACTCCCTTCAGCCAGCGCCTCCTGGAAGAGTTCCCGAGCGCCATCGTGATCGCCCATTTCCTCGTAAGCCATCGCCAGCTCGATCTTGGTGGCTACTTCAGGATTGTCATCCAGGTCTGCGCCAGCAGCTTCAACGTTGGCCGGAGCAGGCGGCGTATCGACCGACGGGGTATCGAGTTCCAGACTGATGCTGTTCAGATCAAGCGCAGGCGCCTCTGATGCCGGCGTTGCTGTCGATGCGGGAAGATCAAGGGCGACGTCGCCGAGGGGAGCCGGTTTGGCTTCGTCTGGAGTGTCCAAATCAAAGTCGAAATCAACGCTGTTCGTATCGATCGCGGCCGCCGGTGTTTCCAATCCACCATCCGGCGCCGGTGGCGGCGTCGCGGAAGACGACGCCTCCGGTTCGCTCGCGGGCATGTCGAAATCGATATCGAGACCCGCCCCGCTGTTTCCGGCGTCGCCCTTCGGCGCCGCCTCGGGAGATGAAGCCGTCTCCGGCGAGCCTAGATCGAGATCAAAATCCAGCCCTGCGGAATCCGGCTCGGACGGCGAAGATGCGGGCGCGGCAGGTATTGCTTCGCTAGTGCCGATATCCAGATCAAAATCCAGACCGGCGGCCGGCTCGGCCTTTTCGGCTGCCTCGGCCACATCGACATTTGCCTCGGCCATCGGTGAGGAACGAAGAATCTGGGTGGCAGCCACATCGGGCTCGGCGGCTGCAGCCTGCGCCGAAGTCTCGGGTTCTGCGGTTCCGTAAAGCGAATTCTCCGGGTCGATGGCAGCCCCCATGAGCGCCGCTTTTTCCCACTCGGCCCCCGTACCCGAAGTCAGCGAATGCAATTCCTTCGCCACCGATTCGAACAAGGCCGCATTCTTGCGTGCAAAGTAGATGTCGAGCAGCTTGAGATGAATCGCCGGTCGCTGTGAATCCACATTGAGGGCGTCCAGAAGAATCTCTTCCGCCTGGGAATCTCGCCCGAAAGCAAGGAATGTGTCTGCCTCGACAACCGGATCAACCGCCTCGGATTCCTGATGGGCATTCATCCCGATACTGGTGGAACTGAACTGGCTTTCCTCCTGCTCACCTGGCGGTGGCGCAACACTGGTGGAACTGAATACCGAGTGCGTCGAAAAATCCGATTCAACAATTGATGCATCGTCTGCCGCCGCTGCCGCGCGTTTTTTACGGAAGGCGGAAATCCCCAACCATCCAAATAGCACCGCCAGCACCGCACCGCCGCCAAACACAAGCGCCGCGTTTTCTTCGATGAAGTCGGGTTCGGGCTCGGGCGGCGGCGGCGGTGGCGCGGGCTTTTTCTTGGGTGGCGGCGCCTTGGGTGCTTCGTCTGGCTTGGCAGCCGGCTCTGCCTTGGCTGCCTCGGGTGGTTTTTCCGCCACCGCAGCGCCCATTGCCGGCGCCGGAGTCGAAGCCTCGGGGCTCGCTGTCACAACTATGGCTGGAGCGGATTTGGCATCCTGCGCCTGCTTTTGCAAATCTGCTCCCGACTGGCTCTTCAGTTCGGCAAGTTTTTGCAGATCGTTGAGATTCTTTTCCAGATCGGCAATCCGGCTCCCTGCTTCCTTGAGCGCCCGATCCCGCGCCACCAGATCTTCTTCGAGCGCAGCAATACGCCCTTGAAGCGGCTTTCCCTTGGCATCCCTGGCCGCCTCGGTGCGGGAAACTTCCAGCTTGTCCGTGCCGGTCGCCATGGGTGCCTTGTCTTCCACCTTGGGTGCGATCCGGCCGCTTGCCGCCTGCTTCGCGCCCTGATCACCGCCAGGCTCGGCCGCCGCAGCGGCGGCAAGTCGCTTGCGATAGGCGTTGAAATCTATCGCCTGAGCAACAATTTCCTTTCGCGCTTCCGCTGCGGAAACTTTCCCTGCCTCCTCGGCATCGGGAATCGACAGGATCTTTCCGGCCTGGACGCGATTCATGTTGCCGCCGTCAAAAACGTCCCGGTTGGTGCGGAACAGCGCCACCAGCATCTGATCAAGGCTGACACCCTCGGGCTTGGTCTGCGCCGCAATCTTGTTCAGGGTGTCACCCGCGGCAACCGTGCGCAAGCTTCCTGACGCCGAACGCGATGCAGGCTTCTCGCTTGCTTTCATCGTGCTGGGTGCCCGGCTTTCAATGGCGGGCTGCATTTGAACAGGGGCGGGAACCGCAGCCTGCTCGGCGGGCTTCGCCATTGGAGATTGCCTGATCTCGGGCGCGGCCACCGCTGCCGGCGCGGCTCTTTGAACCAAATCAGGCGGATCCAGCAAGAACGTGTATTCCCGAACCAGACGCCCGGAAGCCCAGGTCAATTCGACCAGCATGTCGATGAACGGCTCATTGAGGGGCCGGTCGGTGCTGATTTCCAGGTAGCGACGACCACCGCGTTCCTTGATATCACGGGAGAACTTCAGTGTCGCCAACGCCGGCGAATATTCAATTCCGGCCTGACGAAAAGCCTCGGCGGCGGCGACTTTGGCAGCCAATGAAGGCGCTTCATCGCGGGTCGCGGTAACTTCCAGCTCGGCTTTGAGCGGCTGCCCCAATGCCGAAAGCACGGTGATACGTCCCAACCCGGCTGCATGCGTCGCCAAGGGCAAGACAGCTAATGCCACCGCTAAGGCGGCGACCTTGAATTGAAATCGCTGGTGAGTATTGCGCACTATGGTAACTCCCGACGGACTTTTTATCAGGTTATCAAAATAACATCATGGTGTTAGCGATGCAAGCTCAACCTTCGTATCACATGTGCCTTGCATCCTGCGCGCGACCTCAATGCAACAAGATGCGAAGCATACGCCGCAATGGCTCTGCCGCTCCCCAAAGCAGCTGATCGCCAACCGCAAACGCCGAAAGGTACTCGGGACCCATGCCGAGCTTGCGCAGACGTCCGACGGGAACGCCCAAGGTGCCTGTCACCGCTGTCGGCGTCAGTTCCTTCATCGTCAGCTCGCGCTGGTTCGGCACCACCTTAACCCAATCATTGTGCGCCGCCAATATGCCGGATACTTCATCCAGCGGCACATCTTTCGTGAGCTTTATGGTAAATGCCTGTGAATGGCAGCGCATGGCGCCGATCCGCACGCACAATCCATCGACCGGAATCGGATTGGCATCACGGCCGAGAATCTTGTTGGTTTCGGCCTGGCCCTTCCACTCCTCCTTGCTCTGACCGTTTCCAAGATCCTTGTCAATCCACGGAATCAATGAACCGGCCAGAGGGACGCCGAAATTCGCCGTGGGAAAGCGCTCGTCGCGCAGGATACCGGCAACTTCACGATCAATGTCGAGAATCGCGGATGCCGGATCATCGAGCAGGGTCTTCACCACGCGATGGGTCTCGCCCATTTGCGTCAGCAGTTCACGCATGTTCTGCGCACCGGCGCCGGAGGCCGCCTGATAGGTCATCGACGTCATCCATTCCACCAAGCCGGCCTTGAACAGGCCACCCAAAGCCATCAGCATCAGGCTCACCGTGCAATTGCCGCCAATCCAGTTGCGCCCGCCGTCGCCCAGGCTGCGCTTGATGACATCAAGGTTTACCGGATCGAGAATAATCACCGCGTCATTCGTCATGCGCAGAGTCGACGCCGCGTCAATCCAGTGGCCATCCCAGCCGGCGCCCCGCAACTTCGGAAAAATCTCGCTGGTGTAGTCGCCACCCTGACAACTGATGACGATATCCATCGCCTTGAGTTGGTCGATATTCCGTGCGTCGACGAGCGGCGGCGCACCGTCCGCAAACTCAGGTGGCTTGCCGCCAGGATTCGATGTCGTGAAAAAAACCGGCTCGATGAAGGCGAAGTCGCCCTCCTCGCGCATGCGCTGCATCAGTACCGAACCCACCATTCCTCGCCAACCTACCAGACCAACACGCTTCATGATCATTCTCTTTAATCAAATTACAGTGCCGCAAGTATCGCGTCGCCCATTTCCCGGGTACCCACTCTCTGCATCCCGGCTTCGTAAATGTCGCCGGTTCGAAAGCCTTTCGCCAGGACCTTTTTCACGGCATCCTCAATACGTATGGCCGCAGCCTCGTTGGCAAAAGTGTAGCGTAGCATCATCGCCACTGAAAGTACCGTTGCCAGTGGATTGGCAACACCCTTTCCGGCGATGTCCGGCGCCGATCCATGCGAAGGCTCATACAGTCCTTTGTGCTTCTCGTCGAGAGATGCCGACGGCAGCATGCCGATCGAACCCGTCAGCATCGAAGCCTCGTCCGACAGGATGTCGCCGAACATATTGCCCGTCACCATGACATCGAACTGCTTCGGGTTTTTCACCAGTTGCATTGCGGCATTGTCGACCAGCATGTGCGAAAGCTCGATATCCGGATATTCGAGAGCCGTTTCCGTGGCGACATCGCGCCACAGCTGGGTACACTCGAGCACATTCATTTTGTCCACCGAGCACACCTTGCGGTTGCGTTTCCGCGCCGCGTCGAAGGCCACTCGCAGAATCCGGCGAATCTCGCTCTCACTGTAGTGCATGGTATTGAATCCGAAACGCTGCTTTTGGCCATCGATTTCGCGCACTTCGATGCCGCGCGGTTGGCCGAAGTAAATATCTCCGGTCAACTCGCGCACGATCAGAATGTCGAGGCCCGCCACTATTTCCGGCTTGAGCGTCGAGGCATTGGCCAGTTCCGGATAGAGGATGGCAGGGCGCAGATTGGCGAACAGACCAAGGTGCTTGCGTATCCCCAGCAGTCCGCGTTCGGGGCGCTGTTCGCGAGGGTTGTTGTCCCACTTGGGACCGCCAACCGCACCGAGCAACACCGCATCCGCGGCTTGCGCCAGCTTGCGGGTCGCCTCCGGATAGGGGTCACCCGTGGCATCCACGGCACATCCGCCGAGCAGCGCCTCTTCCATCTCGAACTTGAGATCCAGCGCCTGCAGCACGCGAACTGCTTCGGCCATGATTTCCGGCCCGATGCCATCACCGGGAAGAACGCAAATCTTCATCAACTCATCCTCTATGCAAACAGCCAGGGTTGCTCGGCACGACGGCGCGCTTCGAACTCACGAATCTTCTCGGCGTGCTTCAGGGTCAATCCGATGTCATCCCAACCGTTGAGAAGGCATTCCTTGCGGAAGGCGTCGATCTCAAAATGGCAGGCATGTCCATCGGGGCGCACAAGCTGCTGCGCCAGCAGATCAACGGTCAGACGATACCCGGGCGAATGCTCGGTCAATCCAAACAGGGCATCGATTTCTGCCTTTGGCAAGACGATGGGCAACAGGCCGTTCTTAAAACAATTGTTGAAAAATATATCCGCAAACGACTCGCCGACAATCGCTCGAAAGCCGAAGTCGTGCAAGGCCCAAGGCGCATGCTCACGCGAGGAGCCGCAACCGAAATTGCTGCGCGCAAGCAGAATCGAAGCGCCCCGATAGCGCTCCTGATTGAGCACGAACTCGGGATTGAGGGTTCGCTGCGAACAGTCCTGGCCCGGCTCGCCATGGTCGAGATAGCGCCACTCGTCAAAGGCGTTCGGTCCGAATCCGGAGCGCTTGATCGACTTGAGGAACTGTTTCGGAATAATGGCGTCGGTATCCACATTGGCGCGATCGAGCGGCGCCACGAGACCATCAAGCTTGACGAACTTTTCCATTACCTGGCCGACTTCTCGATGGCTTCGCCACCTTTTTTGACGTCCTTGCCGATACCTTGCACGGTATTGCAAGCCGCCAGCACAAACACAAGCATGGAAGCAATCAGTACGCGGAACATGTATTTACTCCTCACAGTAAGTCACGAACATCGGCAAAGCGTCCGGCAATCGCCGCCGCCGCCGCCATCGCCGGGCTGACGAGATGAGTTCGGCCGCCCGCGCCCTGCCGCCCTTCGAAGTTTCGGTTCGACGTCGAGGCACAACGCTCGCCCGGATTGAGCCGGTCGTCATTCATCGCCAGGCACATGGAACAACCCGGCTGCCGCCACTCGAATCCGGCGGCGATGAAAATCTTGTCCAGTCCTTCGGCTTCGGCCTGTTCCTTGATCAGCCCCGAGCCGGGAACCACCAAGGCCAATTTGACGCCGGGCGCAACCTGGCGTCCCCGCGCTACCGCCGCCGCCGCGCGCAGATCCTCGATCCGCGAATTGGTGCAGGAGCCGATAAAGACCTTGTCGATCGGAATCTGGTCAATCCGCATGCGCGGCGTCAGACCCATGTACTGAAGCGCTCGCGCCACGCCTTCGCTCTTGACGGGGTCCTTGAAATCTTCAGGTGCCGGCACCTGGCCGTCGATCCCGGTCACCATTTCCGGCGATGTGCCCCAGGTCACCTGCGGTACGATTTGGCGCGCATCCATCTCGATCACGGTGTCGAAACGAGCATCCGCATCCGATACCAGCGCGCGCCAGTAGGCCACCGCCTTGTCCCAATCCTCACCCTTGGGCGCAAAGTTGCGACCTTTCAGGTAGGCAATTGTCGTCTCGTCGGCCGCGACAAAGCCGACCCGGGCGCCGGCCTCGATTGCCATGTTGCATACGGTCATCCGGCCTTCCATCGACAGCGCCCGGATCGCCGAACCGCCGAACTCAATGGCGTAACCGTTGCCGCCGGCGGTGCCGATACGTCCGATCAGCGCCAGTACGAGATCTTTCGCCGTCACGCCAGCGCCGACTTTTCCGTCCATCCTGACCAGCATCGTCTTTGACTTCTTTTGCAGCAGGCATTGCGTCGCCAGCACGTGCTCGACTTCCGAGGTGCCGATGCCGTGTGCCAGGCAGGCAAAGGCGCCGTGGGTCGAGGTATGTGAGTCGCCGCATACCACGGTCATGCCGGGCAGGGTCGCGCCGTTCTCGGGACCGACCACATGCACGATGCCCTGGCGCCGGTCCTTGAACGGAAAGTAGGCCAGCGCGCCAACCTCTCTGATATTGGCGTCGAGGGTTTCGACCTGCTGCCGCGATATCGGATCTTGAATGCCGCGCTCCCAATGTGTGGTGGGCGTATTGTGATCGGCCGTGGCGACAATGGAAGAAACCCGCCACGGCTTGCGTTGCGCCAGTTTCAGGCCTTCGAAAGCCTGCGGACTGGTGACTTCGTGCACCAGGTGGCGATCGATGTAAAGCAAAGCGGTGCCGTCGTCTTCGACATGGACGACGTGACTATCCCAGAGTTTCTCGTAAAGCGTTTTTGACATGATCGCAGCTGCCTCGGCGTGGGTCGTGGATTATCGCACAGCTGCGTGCGCCGAATCACCCGGAACCCCGCGCCAGACAAGCAGCAGGCCGATCAGCGCAAGCGACGACGCAGCGCTGAATGTGATTTCCGGACCCGCGGTATCCCACAGGGCGCCGGCCAGCAGCGCACCACCCAAACCACCGGCTCCGTAGGCGACGCTGCCATACAGCGCTTGCGCGCGCGCTTGCTGGCGCGCGGCGAACCATTGCTGGAGCGCCGCCATGGTTGCCGCGTGATGCGCGCCGAAGCTGACCCCATGCAACAACTGTGCGATTACCAGCACGAGGATGAACTCGACAGCCCAGCCGATCATCAGGAAGCGCAGCACCGCCAGCGCAAAGCAGATGAGCAGGATCTGGCGCAGGGAAATCCACCGTGAAAGGCGCGGCATGAGCAGAAACACGACAATCTCGGCGACCACGCCCAAGGTCCACAACAAGCCAATCACGGTCTTGCTGTAGCCATGCTCCACCAGAAAAATCGAATAGAACACATAGAGCGCGCCGTGGGCTGCAATCATGAACAGTCCCGCCGCCAGCAGAAAGCCGACTTTGCGCTGACGCAATACCTCGCGAATCGGACCGACAACCTGATCTGCATGTCCGGCCACCTCGGTCAGCGTCAGCGCGCTGATCCAAGTACCCAACAGCAAGCCCCAGCATACCCAGAGCTGGGAGCCAATCGGCGCCAGATCGAGCAGGAAACCGACGCCCATTACCGTGAGGATGAATCCGACCGAGCCCCAGACCCGGATGCGGCCATAGCGTTCCGGATGGGCCGCAAGATGTCCCAAGGTCAGCGCTTCAACCAGCGGCAGTGACGCGCTCCAGAAAAAGTGAAGCACCGCCATGCCGATCAGCAGGCCGACAAAATCATGCGTCAGAAAAACCACCGAGAAGCTGGCCAGCGACGCGGCGGTGGATATGGCCACGATTCGAACACGCCTGCCTCCGCTATCGGCCAGCCAACTCCACAGCAGCGGCGCAATCAAGCGCATGAGTTGCCCGAGCGACATGAGTATCGCGATGCGCCCGGCAGTGAAGCCGATCGATTGCAGATACAGCGCGAAATAAGGCAGGAAGGCGCCGATGAAGGCGAAATACCAGAAATACCATGCGGACAGGCGTCCGTTCTGCGCCATGACAAATACCGCCAACCGTTGCCGGTGGCTCAATCAGAAGCTGACAGTTTGCCGTTCAGGTCTGCTGGACCAACAGCATGGCGTACAGCTCGTCCTTGAGTTTCAAGCGCTGCTTTTTCATTTCTTCAAGTGTGGCATCGGCAACGGGGGAGTCATTCGCCTCAAACGCCTCGATTTGCGAAGTCAGCGTGTGGTACTCCGAAAAAAGCTTGGAAAAATGGTTGTTGCCGACCTTCAGCGCGTGAATGGCCTCGGCATGCTCGGGAAATTCGTGATGCAAATCATGATGTTCAACGTTCATTGCTTTTCCTGGTAGGTATGAATGATTGTGGCGCCGGCCTATTACTCTTTTGGCCGGGCCGGAATTTTCGGTGTCGGACACACCACATCGGCGCACTGGGCGCGATGATGCAACGCGGCATCGATCAACACCAGCGCCAACATGGCTTCGGCAATCGGCGTGGCACGAATGCCGACACAGGGATCGTGCCGGCCGTGGGTTTCTATTACTGCGGGCTCGCCTGCGAGGTTGATGGTTCGGCGCGGAAGGCGAATGCTCGAGGTCGGCTTGACCGCCATGCGCACCACCACATCCTGGCCGGTCGAGATGCCGCCAAGAATTCCGCCCGCATTGTTGCCAAGAAATCCTTGCGGCGTCAGTTCATCACCATGCTCGCTGCCTTTTTGGGTCACCGAGTCGAAGCCCGCTCCGATTTCCACACCCTTGACCGCATTGATGCCCATCATGGCGTAGGCGATATCGGCGTCGAGGCGGCCGTAGACCGGATCGCCCCAACCCACCGGAACACCACGCGCGACCACCGTGATTTCGGCGCCAACGGAATCGCCCGATTTGCGCAAGGCGTCCATGTACTCCTCAAGTTGGGGAACAATCCCGGCGTTGGCGACAAAGAAGGGGTTCGTGTCGATCGCCGCTTCGTCTTGCCATGGAATCTCGATGCTGCCGAGCTGGCTCATCCAGCCTCGCGTCGTCACACCGTAGTGTTGCTGCAGCCACTTTCTGGCGATGGCACCCGCGGCAACACGCACGGCCGTCTCGCGCGCCGACGAACGACCGCCGCCACGATGATCGCGAATTCCGTATTTTTGCCAGTAGGTGTAGTCCGCATGCCCCGGGCGGAAGGTTTCGGCGATATTGCCGTAATCCTTGCTGCGCTGATCCTCGTTGCGAATCAGCAGCCCTATCGGTGTCCCCGTGGTGCGACCTTCAAACACCCCGGAGAGAATCTCGACCGTATCGGATTCGCGCCTTTGGGTGACATGGCGCGATGTTCCCGGCTTGCGCCGGTCGAGTTCGGCCTGAATATCGGCCGCCGAAATTTCCAGCCCCGGCGGACAGCCGTCGACGACGCAGCCTATGGCAGGCCCATGGGATTCGCCGAACGAAGTGACACAAAAAAGCGAGCCGAAAGTGTTGCCGGACATGATCGCGAACTCAAACAAGCGCCGAATGAAGGGAATGGAAGAGCTTACCATGTTGCTCGCCGTGCATATTCCATCGCGCCCCATCGGAGTCCATGACAGCCGCCGTCAGGGACAACCTGCATCCGACTAGGTATTCATCCCGATTGCCCGGGCAGTTCCCCCGGTTTATTTTCCGTTAAGCAAGCGGAGGCAGAAAAATTCGCTTGTCGCGACCGGAGCGAACCCTTGTCGGCGCTGCAACTTGAGGAGGGAGCGCGGTTTTATGTTCCCGCTTGATGGCATACGAATGTCCTGGGGCGAAACGTCCTTTGGCTACCGCATCCCTATAAGGGAGGAGGAAACAATTCATGAGCAATAATGTAACGATTCACCCATCGATAGATACCGGAACAATGCCGGCGCTGCCGGGTTTTGAAGGCGGAGTTCTGCGCTGCAAGTGTCCTGCGGATCGTGTCGAAGTGACGATCACCGCGCAGACAGCGCACAACCATGCCTGTGGTTGCAGCAAATGCTGGAAGCCGAAAGGCGCGCTGTTCTCGCAGGTCGCCGTGGTTTCCCGCGACAAAGTCAAGGTCACCGCCCATCCGGAGAAGCTGAAAATCGTCGACCCCAGCGCGGCGATCCAGCGCCATGCCTGCACCGGTTGCGGTGTGCACATGTTCGGCCGGATCGAAAACAAGGCCCACCCCTTCTATGGCCTGGATTTCGTTCATACCGAACTCTCTGAGATTCGAGGCTGGTCGCCGCCCGAGTTTGCCGCCTTCGTTTCGTCCATCATCGAAACAGGTACTGATCCGGCTCAAATGCCCGCCATCCGGGCACGTTTGAAATCCCTGGGACTGGAACCGTATGACTGCCTGTCGCCACCGCTGATGGATGCGATAGCGACCCACGTCGCCAAAAGCAAAGCGGCATAAGTCAAGTCGCAAACGGTCGTAACAATGACCCATCGTGCGCCAGGCGCACGATGGGTCATCTGTTTTTTTCAGGTCTTCAGCTTATGGCGAGATCCGGTATTTGTAGCCAAACCGGAATTGCAGCGATTGATCTCGGATATCGACCGAACCCCGCGATGACCTAGTCTGCACCACCGACCGCCAAAGTGGGCTCGGGTGCCTGCGCTCCAAATCCGCGCAGATTGCGTGCATGAAACCGCAGGTGATCCTCAATAAAGCTGGCGATGAAGAAATAGCTGTGATCGTAGCCCTCTCGCATGCGCAGATCGAGCGCGACTCCGGCGCGCTCGCAGGCTTCGACCAATAACTGCGGCATGAGCTGGCTCTCGAGAAACTGATCCCTGGAACCCTGGTCAACCAGAAGCGGCGGTCCCTTCCAGCCTCGGGCTTCCAGCAGCGCGGTCGCATCATGGTCGCGCCACTTGTCTCGATTCGAGCCCAGGTATCCGCTCAGCGCCTTTTCGCCCCAGGGACAGCGCATCGGTGAACAAATTGGCGCAAATGCCGACACGGATTTGTAAACTTGGGGATTTCTCAAAGCCAGGGTAAGCGCGCCATGGCCGCCCATTGAATGCCCAAAAATACCCGCGCGAGAAGGATCAACGGAAAAGTTCGCGGCGATCAGCCAGGGCAGTTCCTGCGTGATATAGGAATACATGCGGTAGTTCCGCGACCAAGGGGCTTCGGTGGCATCGACATAGAAGCCGGCACCCAGACCGAAATCGTAATTGTCCGCTTCGCCTGGCAGGCCGAGACCTCGCGGACTGGTGTCGGGAGTCACAATCGCAATTCCCAGTTCGGCGGCAACCCGTTGTGCGCCTGCCTTGAGGACAAAATTTTCCTCGGTGCATGTCAAGCCCGAAAGCCAATAGAGGACCGGAACCGGAGGCGCTCCGTTGCCCGACTGCGGCGGCATGAATACGCCAAAGCGCATGGTGCACCCGATTTCGGGCGAGGAATGGCTATACACGCCCTGACTACCCCCAAAGCACTTGTTCTGCGAAATTTTATTGATAGTCATGTTTCAGTTCGGCCACCCGTGTCAATTGCGGGGGCAGCCGAATCTCCTTGATAGCGGCCACGGAATTGGGCCCGGCCTGGTTCCTAGAACGTTACGACGGATCGGATCGACTTGCCTTCGTGCATCAGGTCAAAGGCTTCATTGATCTTCTCCAGCGGCATGACATGCGTGATCAGGTCGTCGATGTTGATCTTGCCTTCCATATACCAGTCGACGATCTTCGGCACGTCGGTACGCCCCCTGGCGCCGCCGAATGCGGAGCCTTTCCAGACGCGCCCTGTCACCAACTGGAACGGCCTTGTCGAAATCTCCTGGCCGGCACCGGCCACGCCGACAATGGTACTGGTGCCCCAGCCCTTGTGACAGCATTCCAGGGCCTGGCGCATGAGCTTGACGTTGCCGACACACTCGAATGTATGGTCGGCGCCGCCTTTGGTCAGATTGACGAGATAGGCCACGAGGTCACCTTCGACTTCCTTGGGATTGACGAAGTGGGTCATGCCGAATTTTTCCGCCAGCGCCTTGCGCCCCGGATTGATATCGACACCGATGATCATGCCGGCGCCAACCATGCGCGCACCCTGAATGACATTCAGACCGATTCCGCCAAGGCCGAAGATCACCACGTTGTCGCCCGCCTGTACTTTCGCAGTATTGATGACGGCGCCGATACCCGTGGTAACGCCGCAACCGATGTAGCAAACCTTGTCGAAGGGAGCATCCTCCCGGATCTTGGCGACGGAAATTTCGGGCATGACGGAGTAGTTGGCGAAAGTCGACGTGCCCATGTAATGGAAAACCTGCTTGCCGCCGAGGCTGAAGCGGCTGGTTCCGTCCGGCATGAGTCCCTGACCCTGAGTCGAGCGAATCGCCTGGCATAAATTGGTCTTTTGCGACAGGCAGTATTCACACTGCCGGCACTCGGGGGTATACAACGGGATGACGTGATCACCGGGCTTGACGCTGGTCACACCGGCACCCACCTCCACCACGATGCCGGCGCCCTCGTGACCGAGAATGGCGGGAAAGATGCCCTCGGGATCGTCACCGGACAGAGTAAATGCATCGGTATGGCAAACGCCACTGGCCTTGATCTCGACCAAGACCTCTCCGGCGCGTGGGCCATCGAGCTGCACCGTTTCTATCGTCAGGGGGGCTCCGGCCTTGTGGGCCACTGCTGCGCGTACGTCCATCTCTTGCTCCTGTAGGTTGTGGTTATGTTTTTATGGCTGAAAACGGCAGAACTCGCTTCGACTTATCTGATCAGCGGCGCAATCGCTCTTACCAGATCGACTGTCGGCGTACCGTAGGGAATGATCCGCACCAGTTTCCCGGCAGCGTCGACAACATAAAGATTTGCCGTGTGATCGACGGTGTAACTTGCCGAGCCGCCGGTTCGCCCGTTGTAGTGAAACTGCGTGCCATAGGCTTTTGCGACGCGGCGCAACTGGGCTTCGCTGCCGGTCAGCGGCAGAATCGCCGGGCTGAACGCTGCGGCATAGTCAGCCAGATGCTGTGGTGTATCTCGTTCCGGATCCAGGGAAATGAAGACCGGCAGCACCCGCTTCGCCCGTTCGCCGAGCAGGGAAAGCACGTCCCGGAACTGCAGCATGTCCGTCGGACAGACATCGGGGCAACTGGTGTAGCCGAAGTAGATCAGGACCACCTTGCCGCGTTGAGAACTCAATCGAAACGCTTTGCCATTCGTCTCCATCAGTGCTATCTCGCCGCCGAGAGCAGCCTTCTGCCCGCCCTTGGTCAGGGTGGCGGAGGACGCATGCGCAGGCGCCACCAGGGCCAGCAGCGCACAGCACAGGATTACCTTCTGCTTCAAGGCCCGCATTAAGTCAAATCCCTCCGCTTTTCATTAGCGTTGTCGACGCAGCCCCACATTCCGCAGGCACGGCCCGAATATACGCAGTCGTGCGACACCTCGGAATCGGGATCATTCCAGTGCCTGTTAAGGGTTATCCCTTAAGCGGCTGGCGCAGCGCATCCCCCGCTGGCGGCTGAAGCATCACCCGCCTTGCTGGGCGGCCCGGTTCGTCGCGCAGGATCGGCCGCGTCGCATTCACCACCACCAACAGGCTGCTCGCCGCCATCGCCAGCGCGGCAAACAATGGGTTGAGCAGTCCGCTCATTGCCAGCGGAATCGCCACGAGGTTGTATGCCAGCGCCCAGCCAAGGTTCTGGCGAATGCGACGGCGGGTGGTGTCGATCAATTCGAAGGCGTCGAACACGCTCTCCAGTCTTTCACCCGGAATCACCATGTCGGCAGCCTCGGCCGCAAGGGACGTGGGAGCGCCGAAGGCAATGCCCAGATCGGCTGCGGCAAGTGCCGGTGCATCATTGCTGCCGTCACCGATCATGGCCACCCGGCCGCCAGCCTTCAGGCGTCGGATGACTGCCGCCTTTGCCTCGGGAGGAACTCCGGCATGGACTTCATCGACCAGCGCCTCGTACCCGTTCGGATGCTCCGCACCGGTCAGCAACACGACACGACTGTCGCGCCGCAGGCGTTCGACCACCCGTTCCCATTCGGGCCGCGACTGGTCGCGGCTAACAATGGCGCCCTGAGCGCTGCCCTCCCAACCAACATAGGAAATCACGCTGTCGCCGGCTGCGCCGTTTGCGGCCTGCATCGCCAGCGGTCCCGGAATTGACCAGCCCAGCGTGGCAAACAGTGCCCGGCTACCGACGGCCACGCGTCTGCCACCTACATTGGCCAGCGCACCGCGCCCTGGATGGATCTCGGTATCGCTGGCAGTCCGCTGCTTATCCAATCGGGCGATCGCCCGCGCTACAGGGTGGTTCGAAGCACGCTCGACCGCGGCTGCGCGAGAGATGACTTCGGGCGGGCCGATGACCTTGACGACGGCCATGTTGCCGGTCGACAAGGTGCCGGTCTTGTCGATCGCGACAATGTCGATGCGCGGTGCTCTCTCGAAAAGATCGGCACTGGTGACGATGATGCCGCGACGCAGCGCCGATGCGATGGCTGCGGCAGTGGTCAGCGGGATCGCCAGACCGAAGGTGCAGGGACAGGAAACGATCAGGGTCGCCAGGCTTGCCAGCAATGCCTTTTCGAAAGATGCACCACTGATCAGAAAGCCGAAGCCGACCAGGCTTGCAAGCAGGAGAACGGCCGGAACAAATTTTCGCGAAATACGGTCCACCCGACTCTGCATGCCGGCGGTGGCGCTTTGCGTATTCCACAGTATCTGCGCCAGGTTCGCCATCCGGCTCTCGACCACCGGACCGGTTTCGATTTCCAGCTTGCCTTCGAGCAGAACGCTGCCTCCAAGCACTTTTTCCCCGACGCCGCGAGACACCGGGTAGGGCTCCCCGGTCAACAGCGACTCGTCGACCGCGCCTTCACCGTCGACGACATCGCCATCGACCGGAACCGTTTCCCCGGAACGAACGAATATGCGATCGCCGGGCAGAACTTCGTCGATCGCGCACATCAGGTAGGTGCCGTCTCGCTGCACGCAGGCTTGCGGCGACCACGCCTGCATGATGCTGTTGAGCTCGCGGGTGGCGCTCAGTTTCGCGTCCCGCTCGAGAAAGCGGCCTATGGTAATCACCGCGACCAAAGTGCCCGCCACTTCGAAATACAGATCCAGCGGATCGCGGAACAACTGAATGACGCTGTAGCCGTAGGTCGAGAGTATCGACAGGGCGAGCAGGCTGTCCATGTTCAGCATGCCGACCCGGATGCCCGTCCAGGCGCCACGCAGTATCGGCAAGCCGACATAGAAAACCAGAATCGTGCACAGTACGAACAAGGCCTTGGGCGTCACATCGAAGGCCACCCAGCGGATGGCATCGAAATCGCCGGGAACGGCGAGGCCGGCATGGATCGGATAGATGAAAAGCATGGACAGCATCATCACGGTTGCAGCCAGACTGCCGCCCGTCAGCAACCGAAGCAAATCCTGACGTTCGTCATAATCCGGCGCTGCCTCGCCGCGCAGTCTCGCCCGATAGCCGGACTGGGCGAAGACCGCCGGCAGTTCCGACTCACGAATCAGCGCCGGGTCATAGATGATCTTCGCCGTCGAAGTGGCGTAGCTCGATACCGCAGTGAAAATGCCGTGGGTTCTGGCAGCAATCTTCGTGATCAGAAACTCGCAGGAGGCACAATGCATCCCGTCGATCCAGAGATAGGCTTCCTTGCCATTGAGAGGCGCGGCGGCTTCGGGCGTCGCTTCGCGCTCGGTGGCGAACACCGCTTCGCCGAAGCTTCTATAGACCTCGCGGCAGCCGTGGCAGCAAAAGTCGTGGCCATCGGCCTGCAAGGGCGGCATGGGCGTGGGCAGGCCACAAAGCTTGCAAATCATGACGACCCTTCTTCAGTCCAGTCCGTATCGGCGCTCCAACTCCTTGCCGACCCTGCCTTCAGGTTGCCCGAAAGACAACGGGGCGTCCACCGCTGGTGGACGCCCCGTTGCGCCAGCGGACGACTAGGCCGCTGCCACCTGCTGGCCCAGCGGGGAACTGATCTCGCGGGATTTCAGCAGGCTATAGGCATAGACCAAAAAGGACGCACCCAGAATCGCGCCGAAGAAAAAGGTGAGATTGCCATACACCATCCAGCCCTCCTGGTTCCAGGCGGCGAAGCGCCGCGGCATGCCGGCGGCACCTCCGGCCAGCATCGAAATCGCCGCACCCAGACCGCCGACAACGAAGAGGCGGACAAACCAGCTACCCAGCATCGGATCGAGTTTGCGCCCGGTAAGCACCGGATAGTGATGATAGAGGACGCCCATCCACATGATGGACATCGACAGGATCACCGTCATGGTATGGCCGCTTTGCCACATGGTGCCGTGCAACTGATACGACCAGGCGATGTTCGACGTGACCATGGCGCTGGCTCCGTCGAGGATGTACAGCACCCAGCCCACCAGTACCGCCATGATGCCGGGCTCGGCGCGCAAGCCATGCTGCCAGATCGTGGCGAGCACGGTGAAGATGCTGATCGCGGCGCCGATGCCGGTGCCCCAGCTCATGATGTTGCCCCAGTAGGAAAGACCGGCTGGCTGGTTGGGGTACAGCGTGATGAAGTGGTGCAGGAAGGAAGTGACCGATGTCAGCAACAGGATCCACAGCGCCAGATTGGCCAGTTTGTTGCTGAAAAGCTTGCGCGTGCCGTCGGCCAGGTACAGCGGCAGCGTCGCATACATCGCGCTCATCACCATCAGCGCCATGGCTTCCATCAGGTTATGGGCGAAGATGAAGAAGGCGTACTGAAATACCACCGGCTCCGTCGCCCAGGCCGCCATCGACATCGGAATGATGCCGTAGAGCGCAGCCATCACCGTGGTGCCGACAATGACCAGTGGCGTGCCTGCGACCAGTAGCGTCATGGCCGACAGAATCATGCCCAGCATGCCCGGATCGTTGAGCGAGCGTTCCGCCAGCACAAGATCGGGGCGCTTCTTGCCGAAGAACGTCATCTTCAGCATCAGAATTGGATAGCACAGGATCATGCAGGCCAGAACCAGGTAAATGCCGGTAAATCCAAGCACCACCGAATTCATGCTCCAGATGCCCATCTGCGCGCCGACCAGCGGTAGCGGGTACATCACCATCAGGCTGACCTTCAGGCCCATCAACACCGCGACCGTGAGCAGCCCGGCCCCCACATTCATGGTGATGAAAGCCAGTGCCGGCAACCAGCCGGTGACCGGCTTTCCGACGCAGCCGCCCGAGCGATGCAAGCCGACGCCCATCATTAGTTGAAAGGAGAAGGGGAAAGCCAGTGCCGCGCCATGCAAGGTCAAGGTGGTGTAGAACAGGCCGGTATCCATGTCGAATAGCTGGGTGACCGGCATAACGAAACCGAGCAGGCCGGCGATCGCCAGCCAGACGAAAGAGGCCATGATCATCAGCGCCGGCCAGGCGTTGATTTCTTCCAGACCGGTGCTCTTGTCGACACTGAACATTTTGCCGAATATGGGTGTGTTTTGAACGATTGTGCTGGCGATACTCATGATGGGCATTCCTCCGTATCGGTTGCGGTCAGCTGCGCTTAACAACGACCAACTCGTCCTGCATGGCGTGATGCGCAATGCCGCAGTATTCCAGGCAGCGCACCTTGTACGTGCCCGGCTCATTGAACGTATGGACCAGCGTGGTGGGATTCTTCAGCCCCGGCATCAGCATCATGGTGAATAGCATCCTGCCATCGGGGTGATACACGGCGAATCCGTGCATGGTGTCCTTACTCTTGCCGGAAAAGCGCACGGTGCTGCCGGCCTCGATCTGCCGGTTCGAGATATCGTAGGCCCAGGAAGTTGCCGAGAAGTCGATTTCATGCAACTGCTGATTGCTGGTTGCGGCATGCGCGGCCTTCATCGTCGGCATGTACTTCAGGCTGCCGAGGTTGACACCCACGAAAATTACGAACACCACGGTCAGCCAGATACCTTCCAGCCGGGACATTTTTGCCCCGGCAGTTGTGCTCGGGCCGGAATCGGTGACGGATTTCCTATGCACAACGTAAAAGAATATCGCCGCGAACGGCACCAGCATGAAGAGCGTCATCCAGAATGCGCCCCAGCCGCTGAAAAGAAAATCAAGCATGTGTCCACCTCCTAAAGTTTCTAGTGACGCGACCGGTCAGTCTTGTCGCGCAAACGGGTCGGTCCGGGCGGCTAACGCCGCTTTGCCGATACCCACTCATTTGTTATGGACGAAAGATAGGCGGCAGGACCGCGCTTGGCAATTAGGATAATTACCTAGTATCACAAAGGTTATTCCCAATTGATCGATGCGCTCGGGAAAAGCAGACTGGCACCACCCATCAAAGACGACTTCCAGCAGAGGGAATGCCATGAGCGATACGATTCTCGCCCGACCCGACATGGGCGAACGCATGCAGCGCTATCTGCGCCTGACCAAGCCTCGCGTCATCTCCCTGATCGTGTTCTGCGCCGTGATCGGCATGCTACTGGCGACTCCTGGCGCGGTACCGATGCAAATACTCGTCGCCGCCACGCTCGGCATTGCCCTGGTTGCCGGTGCGGCTGCTGCGGTGAACTGCCTGATTGAACAAAAAATCGACGCCATCATGGCGCGTACCCAGGGCCGACCACTGCCGCGCGGCGAGGTCAACACAATCGAGACTTTTTTCGTCTCCGGAATCATCGGCGGCAGCGGGCTCGCCTTGCTGCATGTCTTCGTGAATCCCCTGACGATGTGGCTGACGCTGGCGACCTTCATCGGCTATGCGGTGATCTACACAGTTATCCTGAAACCGCTGACACCGCAAAACATCGTCATCGGCGGCGCTTCGGGTGCGATGCCGCCGGTGCTTGGCTGGGCGGCGGTGACCGGACAGACGCCGGAGCAGGCCTGGCTGCTGTTCCTCATCATCTTCGTCTGGACGCCGCCGCATTTCTGGTCGCTGGCGCTCTACCGGGCCGACGAATATGCGGCCGCGAACCTGCCGATGTTGCCGGTCGTGCATGGCCGCGAATACACCCAGCGATGCATCTTTGTCTATACGCTGGGCCTTGCCGCCGTGACCTTGATGCCGTTCTTCATCGGCATGAGCGGCGGTTTCTATCTTGCAGCGGCAGCAGTGCTCAATGCATTGTTCATCAGCCACGCCTGGCAGATTTGGCGCAACTACAGCGACCTTGTCGCACAGAAAACCTTTCGCTTCTCTATCCTCTACCTGTCACTGCTGTTCTCCGCGCTGCTGGTCGATCACTACCTGCTTCCATAGCCACCGGCCGAGGCTAGGCCGGAATCCAGGCGCAAGCAGATGTGCCGGCGCGGTCCGCGACGCTATTATCCGGCCTGGTTCTGAATGGACAGTTTCACCAGGTCCGAGACTGAGCGCGCCTGCATCTTGTCCATCACCTTGGCCCGATGGACTTCCACCGTTTTCGCACTCAAGCCGAGCGAATTGGCGATCGCCTTGTTGGACAATCCCTCGACTACCAGATCCAGCACTTCCCGCTCACGCGGCGTCAAGCCGGCAAACAGGCTTCGCAACTGGACGCGCAATGCCTCCTTGCCGCGCTGGTCGGCATCCAGCGCAATCGCCTTCTGAATACGGTCGAGCAGATCCTGATCGTTGAACGGCTTTTCGACAAAATCAAAGGCGCCGGCCTGGACCGCGCGTACCGCCATCTGAACATCGCCGTGGCCGGTGATGAAAATGATCGGCACATGGATGCGCTGCGCTGCCAGGCGCTCCTGCAGATCGAGGCCGCTCATTCCCGGCATGCGCACGTCGAGCACCAGACAACCGGGCTTTCCAGCGTCGTAGCCGTCGATGAAGGCCTGGGCCGAGGAAAAGGTTTCCACCTTGAGACGAACGGATTCGATCAACCAGCGCAGGCTGCGGGCGACTGCCTGGTCGTCGTCAACTATGAATACTGTCGGCTCGTTCACGGTTTCTTTCCGGCTGTCCGCCCGTTTTCAGGGTGAAGCGCACCACGGTGCCGCCGCTGCCGCCCGACTCCGCCCGCACCCGGCCACCGTGCGATTCCACGATCGAGCGGCTGATCGACAGGCCCATGCCCACTCCATCCGGTTTGGTGGTGAAGAACTGGTCGAATACCTGATCGATGACTGTCCCGTCAATGCCGGGACCGGTATCGCCGATCTCGATCTCGACTTCGTCGTTGCCGAAGCCGCGTGTGTGAATGCTGACCTCGCGTCGCGGCGAATCGGCTTCGACCATTGCCTCGCAGGCATTTCGCACCAGGTTGCAGATGACCTGTTCGATCATGATTGAATCCGCCTGGACTTTCGGCAAATCCGCGCCGAGATGCAGTCGGACCATCGTCCGGTGCTGCCGCGCTTCGTGGTCGGTAAATTTGACGACGGACCGCACGATCTGGTTCACATCAACCGGCCTCAACTGCAACTCGCTTTTGCGCACGAAGTCGCGCACGTGACGAAGGATCTCACCGGCGCGCTCGGCCTGTTCGCACACCTCTTCAAGCGGCTCGGCCAGGTCCTCGGGACTCATGTCGCCGGAACGCAGACGACGAATGCAGCCGCGGGCAAAATTGGCGATCGCCGACAGCGGTTGGTTCAGTTCATGTGCAATGCCGGTCGCCATCTCGCCCATGGTCGACAGGCGTGCCACCCGCGCCAGTTCGGTCTGGTGCCGCCGCGCCTGCTCTTCCGACTGCTTGTGTTCGGTGATGTCGCGGGTGATGCCGAGCAGGGCGTAGATATTGCCTCGCGCATCGCGCAGCGGCGCGGCATGGGTTTCCATCCAGGCAATGCGGTTCTTCAGGGTGATTGCGCGGAACTCGTAGACCATGGCCTCGCCGGCAAAGACGCGGCGCATGTTCTCGCGGTAGATATCGATGTACTCGGGAGCGACGACGGTGTAGATCTTCCTGCCGATGATGTCGGCCGGCTGATTGGCGTCGACCAGCCGCAGGCCGGCCGGGTTGATTTCCAGAACCGTGCCATCCTCGGCCTGAAGTTTCACGCACTCCGGCTCGGATTCGATGATCGTGCGCAGGCGGTATTCGTTTTCCTGCAGCCGGTCGAGAATGCTCTCGTGGTTGGATTCTTTCTCGCTGATTTTCCTTTCGGCCTCCTGCAAGCGCGCCAGCACCACCACCAATGCGATCAGCGCGGCGGTCAACGTCCCGCCGAGGATCACCAGTGCCAGCCACATCAAGTCGTTGCCGGGAAACATTTGGCCCGCGTCGCTCCATTCATTGTGCATCGCAACTCTAGCAGGGGAAACCTCAGGGTCAATCAGGATCAATCAGCGTGCGTATAGGTAATCACCCCAATTGCCGCCGCCGCCAGCTCTGCTAAATTGCTTGAAGAATAATAAGTTGAGACCGGAAGTGCAGCAATTCACCACAGCCACGAACTCCGAACCCGCACTGCCGAAGACGGGCCCGCAACAATACCACCAACCTATCAGGAGAGAACCCACATGAAGATGATCAAAACGACGAACCTGGCCCGCAATGTGGCCTTGACGCTGGCGCTGTCGGCGGTCCTGGCTGCTGCGCCCGCATTCGCCGACGAAACCAGTTGTTCGCCCTTCACACCGCTGATCAAGGGGCAGGAAGACCTGGTCTATGTCTGGACGCTGGGTGTCAAAGGCATCGGCGATGGCTCGGACAAACTCGTGACGGTGGATGTCAATCCAAAATCCAAGACCTACGGCAAGGTCATCCACAAGCTCTCGCTCGGCGGCCGCGGCGAAGTGCACCACGTCGGCCTGTCGGATGACCGCCGCTTTCTCTGGGGCGGTGCGCTGGACTCGAACAAGATTTTTGTTTTCGACATCGGCACCAACCCGGCCAAACCGAAGCTGACCAGGACCATCACTGACTTTGTCGAGAAGACCGGCTTTGTCGGGCCGCACTCGTTCATCGCCATGCCCGGCCGCATGCTGATCACCCCGCTTTCCAACAAGAAGGACCATGGCGGTGAAACCGGCGTTGTGGTCTACAACAACAAGGGTGAGTATGTTTCCCATGAGCAAATGCCCAAGACCAACGGTGGCGACGGCTATGGCTACGATGTCGGCATCAATCCGCAGAAAAACGTGTTCCTGACTTCGTCCTTCACCGGATGGAACAACTACATGATGGATCTCGGCAAGATGGTCAAGGATCCGGAAGCGATGAAGCGTTTCGGCAACACTTCGGTCATGTGGGACATGAAGACCATGAAACCGCTGAAAGTCTTCCAGACTCCGGGAGCGCCGCTGGAAGTGCGCTGGTCCTGGAACAAGGGTGACAACTGGGCCGTGACCACGACGGCGCTGACGTCGAAGATATGGGTCTACAAACAGGATGCCAAGGGCGAATGGCAAGCCAGGGACGTCGCCACCATCGGCGATCCGGCCAAGATTCCGCTGCCCGTGGATATCAGCATCACGGCCGACGCCAAAGGCATGTGGATAAATACCTTCATGGACGGCACGGCCCGGTACTGGGACATGTCCGACCCGATGGCGCCGAAGGAAGTCTTTACCAAGAAGATCGGATCGCAGGTCAACATGGTGTCGCAGAGCTACGATGGCAAGCGGGTGTATTTCACTTCGTCACTGCTGGGCAACTGGGACAAGAAAGCCAAGGACGATGAGCAATATCTCAAGCTGTACAACTGGGACGGCAAGGATCTCAAGCTGGCGTTCGAGATCGATTTTTACAAAGAGAAACTCGGCCGCGCCCATCACATGAAGTTCCAGGCCCGGGATTTGTCCACGCTTCAGCCACTGGACGTGGCGCAGAACCTCCCGGCCCTGCTCGCCAGGAAACAATAGCGCATGCGTTTCTCCTCACTGTGGCGCATCACCCGCTTCCTCAACGGAGGCGGGTGTTTTTTTCTTGTCTTCCTGCTGTGCACCGGCAGCCATGCGGCGCCGGTGATGGATTTCGAACCGCCCGCAGCCGGCACCTACAAGCTCCATCGGATTCAGCCGGCAAGCGAAGGCTGGGTTCTCGACGCCAGCGGCAAGCGCCGGAAACTCTCGCGATACACCCAGGGTAAAGTCACCCTGCTTGCCTTCATGTACTCATCGTGCGCCGACCCGAACGGCTGCCCCTACGCCCTCACCGTCATGCATCTGGTCAAATCCGAACTCGAGAAACTGCCCCAGACAAAAGGCAAGGTTCGCTTCGTCAGCCTCTCCTTCGACCCGGTGCGCGACACGCCGCAGGTACTCGCACTGTACGGAAATGGCCACGCTGACACGGCGCAACATCTCGACTGGGATTTTCTGACGACGCGCTCGCGACGTGAATTGGTGCCGATTCTGAATGGCTTCGGCCAGGATGTCGGCGTCGATGTGGACAAGCAAACGGGAAAACCGATAGGCAGCTACAGCCATGTGCTGAAGGTGTTCCTGATCGACCGGCAGAGTAAAGTTCGCGAGATCTACACAACCGACTACCTGTTGCCCGCCATGGTGCTGAACGACATCAAGACCCTGCTGATTGAAGACGGGACCCAATTGAAATGAAACAGCTGACCAGCGCTCTGCTGGTTCTCTGTGCATTGACCTTGCCCGCCTGTGAGCAAGCCTTCGCTCCCGCCGCCGAAGCGCTGCTCATCGCGCCGCCATTGGGCCTGCCCGCTTTGCCCATTCCGCCCGACAGCCCCCTGACCCGGGCCCGTATCGACCTGGGCCGAACGCTGTTCATGGATCGCCGTCTTTCGCACAACAACACCCTGTCGTGCGCGATGTGTCATGTGCCTGAGCAGGGCTTTACTTCGCACGAGCTGGGTACGGCAATCGGCCTGGAAGGCCAAAGCATTCGCCGCAACTCGCCGACGATATACAACGTGGCCTACGTCGAGCAGCTGTTCCATGATGGCCGCGAGTTCAGTCTGGAGAATCAGGCCTGGGGCCCTCTGCTTGCCGGCAATGAAATGGCCAACCCCTCGATCGGCTATGTGATCGAAAAAATCAAGGTCCTGCCGGAATATGCCGGGCGCTTCGAAAAAGCGTTCAACGGGCGCGGTCCGGACATGCAGACTGTCGGCCAGGCACTCGCCAGCTACCAGCGAACGCTGGTCTCCGCCAATTCCCGCTTCGATCGCTGGCACTTCGGCAAGGAACAAGGCGCGCTGACGGCGGAAGAAAAAGCCGGTTTCGAACTTTTCAGCGGCAAGGCCGGATGCAGCAGTTGCCATCTTGTTGGCGACAAGCAGGCTTTGTTTTCGGACAACCGATTTCACAACAGCGGAATCGGCTACGCACGCAGCATGGGCCCGGCAAAAAAACATAGGGTGCAGCTCGCGCCCGGTGTTTTTGTGGATGTAGAAGACAAGGCGCTGAACGCGTTCGAGCAGCCCCTGCCCGACGTCGGACGCTACGAGGTAACGCTCGATCCCGCCGACTCCTGGGCTTATCGCACGCCGATTCTGCGTAACGTGGCGCTCACATCTCCCTACATGCATGACGGATCGCTGGCCACGCTGGACGACGTGATCGAGTTCTACGATGGCGGCGGCATCGACAATCCGCAGAAAGACCCCTTGCTGCGGCCGCTCGGCCTCACGACGCAGGAAAAAAGGGCACTGCTTGCCTTCCTCGGCAGTCTGACCGGCGACAATGTGGCGCAACAGGTCGCCGAGGCGCGGGCGACGCAACCCGGCGACAGGCCTCCGGCCCATGACCCGGCAAGCACTTTTCGGCGCAGCTACTAGACGCATGGTCGCCAAACCCGATTCGCCTTCCTGCGCGCGCAATCGTGAGCCGATACTTGCCGTGCTGCGCGGCTGCTTCGCCGATCGACGCCACGTGCTCGAAATCGGTAGCGGCACCGGACAACACGCGGTCTTTTTCGCCGCCGCCCTGCCCGATCTGATCTGGCAGACTTCGGAGCAACACGAAAACATGCCGGGAATCCAGGCCTGGCTCGATGATGCCGAATTGCCCAATACGCCACCGCCGATCGAACTGCCAGTCGACGGCGCGTGGCCGACGCAGCGTTTCGATGCGATCTTCAGCTCAAACACCTTGCATATCATGAGCTGGCGCGAGGTCGAGCGACTGTTTGCCAGCCTGCCCGAAGTCCTTGCCGAAAACGCGAAGCTGGCTGTGTATGGGCCGTTCAACTACGGCGGCAAGTTCACCAGCGAAAGCAACGCCGCCTTTGACGGCTGGCTTAAGGCGCAGGGCGCCCATCAGGGCATTCGTGATTTCGAAGCCGTCGATGCCCTGGCCGAAAAAGCCGGACTGAAGCTGGCTGGCGACCACGCCATGCCCTCGAACAACCGCTTGCTGGTCTGGGCCCGCTAGCCGCCTGACGTTGATTTTCCAACCGGGGCGGCCGGTTTATTCAGCGAGATTAACGCATCGCGCACCAGGGGTTTGAGCCGGGCCGCGGCGGAACCATCCATTGCCGCGCAAAGCTGCTCGCGCATGCGCGGTTCCCAAGTGCGTTGCAGATGTCCGGCAACATCAATGACAGCCTGCTGGCGATCCGGCATGGCTTCAAAAAAATCGCCGATCTGGTTGGCCATCTTGATCAGTTTGTCGAGATTCATTCCACAGACTCCGCCACCGGGCTGCCTTTGCTGTAGACCACACAGGCCTTTTGCCGCAAAAATCCGATCAGAGTGACGCCCAAACGCTCCGCCAGACGCACCGCCGCAGCGGTCGGTGCGGAGACTGCGGCGAGAACGCCGACCCGCAACGCGGCGGCTTTTTGCACCATTTCGAAACTGGCGCGACTGGTGATGATCAGCGCGCAATCGGCGACGCCGACGCCCTCGCGAGCCATGGCGCCCAGCGTCTTGTCGAGCGCGTTGTGACGGCCGATATCTTCGCGCACGTGGCTGATCCTGCCTTCGCGATCGACACGGCAGGCCGCATGCGCGGCACCGGTGACCTTTTGCAGCAATTGCTTTTCCGGCAGGCGCCGCATGCCTTCATACAAGGCCGCCGAGGGAAAGGCCTCCACTGCCGCCAGCGGTTTCAGTTCGCGCATCACCTGGCTCAGGCTTTCGGCGCCACACAGGCCGCAACCCGTGCGCCCGGCCAGGCTGCGGCGATGCGCCTTGAGCCGGACAAAATCCTCGCTGGCGATTTCCAGGCGCAGCGTAATGCCGAGTTCCGACTCGACGCTGGCGATGTCGAAAATGTCCCGAGGCCGCGCCACGATGCCTTCCGACAGACTGAATCCGACCGCGAAGTCTTCCAGGTCCGCGGGACTGGCCAACATGACCGCATGGCTGATGCCGTTGTATTCGAGCGCAACAGCAATTTCCTCCGCCAGATCGTCGGCCCCGCTCGCACCGTCCCGCCATACCGGCCGCGTGACTATCGACTTCATGCGCCCGCCAGCCGCGAAACCTGCACTGCCGTCACCTTGTACTCGGGGCAGTTGGTGGCCCAGTCGGAGTTGTCCGTGGTGATCACGTTGGCGCCGGACTCGGGGAAATGGAAGGTGGTGTAGACCACGCCCGGCTGCACCCGCTCGGTGACGGTGGCCGGCAGCGTGGTGGTGCCGGCACGCGACTCGATGCCGACGCGGTCGCCGTTGCGGATGCCGCGCTCTTCGGCGTCGTGCGGATGGATCTCCAGCAGGTCGGCGCCGTAAAAGTCGGTGTTGGCGGTACGGCGAGTCTGCGCGCCGACGTTGTATTGCGAGAGCACGCGGCCGGTGGTGAGCAGCAGCGGGAAGCGTCGCGTCACCTTTTCATCGGTCGGCACGTACTGGGTGATGATGAAGCGTCCCTTGCCCCCGCGTAAACCGGCGAATTCATCGACGTGCATGGTCTGCGTGCCGTCCGGCGCCGCGTCGTTGCAGGGCCACTGCAGGCTGCCAGCCGCGTCGAGTTTTTCGTAGCTGACGCCGGCAAAGGTCGGCGTCAGGCGCGCGATCTCGTCCATGATCTGGCTCGGATGAGCGTAGTGCATCGGGTAGCCCAGCGCATTGGCCAGCGCCATGGTCACTTCCCAATCAGCCATGCCGGCCAGCGGCGACATCACCCGACGCACGCGTGAGATGCGCCGCTCGGCATTGGTGAAGGTGCCGTCCTTTTCGAGAAAGGAGGCGCCGGGCAGAAAGACATGGGCATACTTTGCAGTCTCGTTGAGGAACAGATCCTGCACCACCACGCATTCCATGGCCGACATCGCGGCGACGACATGATGGGTGTCCGGATCGGACTGCACCGGGTCCTCGCCCTGACAATAGAGACCGAGGAAGGAGCCGTCGAGCGCGGCATCGAGCATGTTGGGAATGCGCAAGCCCGGTTCGGCCTGGATCGGCACGCCCCAGTCGCGCTCGAACAGCTCGCGCGTCGGCGTGTCCGAAACATGCCGGTAGCCCGGCAGTTCATGCGGGAAACTGCCCATGTCGCAGGAACCCTGGACATTGTTCTGACCGCGCAAGGGATTGACGCCGACGCCTTCGCGGCCGAGATTGCCGGTGGCCATCGCCAGATTGGCAATCGCGATCACCGCGGTCGAACCCTGCGAATGTTCGGTGACACCGAGACCGTAGTAGATCGCGCCGTTGCCGGCGGCGGCATACAACCGCGCGGCGGCGCGAACTTCCGCCGCCGGCACGCCGCTGGCCGCTTGCAGCGCCTCGGGCGAATTGGCCGGACGGGCGACGAATTCCGACCATTCGGCAAATGCCCTGGCTTCGCAACGTTCGGCGACGAAGGCCGGATCGACCAGTTGCTCGGTCACGATCACATGGGCCAGCGCCGAGAGCACGGCGACATTGGTACCCGGCTTGAGCTTCAGATGATGGGCGGCCTTGATGTGCGGCGAGCTGACCAGGTCGATCTCGCGTGGATCGATCACGATCAGCTGGGCGCCCTCGCGCACGCGGCGCTTGAGGCGCGACGCGAACACCGGATGACCATCGCTCGGATTGGCGCCGATGATCACGATCACGTCGGCCTTCTCCACCGACTTGAAGGTCTGCGTACCGGCCGATTCGCCCAGGGTCTGCTTGAGCCCGTAGCCGGTCGGCGAATGGCAGACGCGCGCACAGGTATCGACGTTGTTGTTGCCGAAGGCGGCGCGCACCAGCTTCTGCACCAGATAATCCTCTTCGTTGGTGCAGCGACTGGAGACGATCGCGCCGACGGAGTTGCGCCCGTGCCTGGCCTGGATGCGGCGGAACTCGCTGGCTGTGTGTTGCAGGGCTTCGTCCCACGAAACTTCGCGCCAGGGATCGCTGATCCTGGCGCGGATCATGGGCCGGGTGATGCGATCCGGATGCGTCGCGTAGCCCCAAGCGAAGCGGCCCTTGACGCAGGCGTGGCCCTCGTTGGCGCGACCGTCTTTCCACGGCACCATGCGCACCACCTCCGTACCCTGCATCTCGGCGCGGAAGCCGCAACCGACACCGCAATAGGCGCAGGTGGTGGTCACGCCGTGTTCGGCCTGGCCCTTCTCGATCACGGTCTTTTCCGTCAGCGTCGCGGTCGGGCAGGCATTGACGCAGGCGCCGCAGGAAACGCATTCGGAGTCCATGAAGCGCTCGTCCTGCCCCGCCGCCACGCGCGATGCGAAGCCGCGACCGCTGATGGTCAGGGCGAACGTGCCTTGCTGCTCCTCGCAGGCGCGCACGCAACGATTGCAAACGATGCACTTGCCCGGATCGAAGCTGAAATAGGGATTCGAATCATCGGTCGTCGATTCGGTGAAGTGATTTTCTCCGGTCATGCCGTAGCGCACTTCGCGCAAGCCGACGACGCCGGCCATGGTCTGCAACTCGCAGTTGCCGTTGGCCGAACAGGTCAGGCAATCCAGCGGATGGTCGGAGATGTAGAGCTCCATCACGTTGCGGCGCAGCTCGGCGAGCTTCGGCGATTGCGTGCGCACCTTCATGCCGGCTTCGGCGGGCGTGGTGCACGAGGCCGGATAGCCGCGGCGACCCTCGATTTCCACCAGACACAAGCGACAGGAGCCGAAGGCTTCGAGGCAGTCGGTGGCGCAAAGTTTTGGAATCATTACCCCGGCCTCGGCGGCCGCGCGCATCAGCGAAGTGCCGGCCGGGACAGTGACGGACATGCCGTCGATCTCCAGGATCGCCGTTGCCTGCCCGCGAAGCGGCGTCCCAGGCATGCAGAGCCCGCCAGCGCCGACTTTTACCTCAGGAGTGCCGTAGTCGATTTCAGCGCAAGCATTCATGCGAAATCCTCAGGGAAATGGTTCAGCGCGGAGAGCACCGGGTAGGGCGTCATGCTGCCCATGGCACACAACGAACCGTGAATCATGGTGTCGCACAGCTCGCGCAAAAGTGTGATCTGTTCCACCTGTCCGGCGCGAATGCGGTCGATCACTTCAACGCCGCGCGTCGAGCCGATGCGGCAGGGCGTGCACTTGCCGCAGGATTCGATGGCGCAAAATTTCATCGCATAACGCGCCTGTTTCGCCAGGTCCACCGTATCGTCGAAGGCGACGATGCCGCCGTGGCCGAGCCCCGCGCCGATGGCGGCGAAGGACTCGTAGTCGAGCAGGGTATCGAACTGCGATTCGGGCAGATAGGCGCCCAGCGGACCGCCGACCTGCACCGCACGCAAGGGTCGACCCGAGCGCGAACCACCGCCGAAGTCGTAGAGCAGGTCGCGCAGTTTCAAACCGAACGGCACCTCGACCAGGCCGCCGAAGCGGATGTTGCCGGCCAACTGGAAAGGCAGGGTGCCGCGCGAACGACCGCAGCCCAGGTCGCGATAGGCGTCGACGCCCTGGCCAAGAATGTCGGGCACGCTGCCGAAGGTGATCACGTTGTTGATCACCGTCGGCTGGCCAAACAGCCCGCTGATCGCCGGCAAGGGCGGCTTGGCGCGGACGATGCCGCGTTTGCCTTCGAGGCTTTCCAGCATCGCGGTTTCTTCACCGCAAACGTAGGAACCCGCCCCCTTGCGAACGTCGATGCGGAAATCGCCGAGCCAGTCCTGCGCACTGTCGAGCGCCGCCTTCAAGGCCGCGACCGCATGCGGGTATTCGGAGCGCACATAAATGAACCCCTGCCTCGCGCCGACGGCCAGGCCGGCAATGGCCATGCCCTCGAGCAACTGGAAGGGGTCGCCCTCCATCAGCATGCGATCGGAGAAAGTGCCCGAATCGCCCTCGTCGGCGTTGCACACGATGTACTTGCGATCGGCCACCGCATCCAGCACCGTCTTCCATTTGATGCCGGTCGGAAAGGCCGCGCCGCCGCGTCCGCGCAATCCGGAATCGGTTATGCGTTGCACGATTTCGGCCGCTGCCAGGCCGCGCGCGGCCTGCAAGCCGACGCCCCCGCCCTGGGCCAGATAATCGGCGAGCGAGGCCGGATCGACGAGGCCGACACGTCGCGTGGTGATGCGCCGTTGCATGAAAAGATAGGGAATCGCCGCGGTCGGCCCCAGGCTCAGCGGGTGTGCGCCACCGTTCAGGAAATCGGCATCGAACAGGCTCGCGACATCGGCGACGGTTACCGGACCGAAGGCCAGCCGATCGCGCGAACCGGCGACTTCCACCAGCGGCTCCAACCAGAACAATCCGCGCGAACCGTTGCGTACCAGTTTGATGGCGATGCCGCGGCGCCTGGCCTCGCCGGCAATCGCCAGCGCCACCGCATCCGCACCCAAGGCCAGCGCGGCGGCATCGCTCGGTACATAGACCGTGACGCTCATCGTGCGGCCTCCAGCGCGTCGATCAGCGCGTCGAAGGACTTGGGCGTCACCCGCGCATGCAAGCTCGTTTCATCGATCTGAATTGCCGGGCCGCAGGCGCACAGGCCGAGGCAGTACACCGGTTCGAAACTCAACTCGCCGGCTTCGAGCCGTGTTCGCGCGTGTTCCGCCAGGGCCTCGCCACCGACCGCCTGACAGGCTTCGGCGCAGCAGACGCGAACCACATGCCGGCCGGGTGGCGTTTGGCGAAAATGCTGGTAATAGGTGATGACGCCGTGGACCTCGGCGCGCGAGAGATTGAGCGCCTTGGCGATCCGCGGCACGGACTCGGGCGGAATGTAGCCGAGCGTTTCCTGAACCTCGTGCAGGATGGGCAGCAGCGCCCCGGGCAGGGTCGAGTTCGCGGCCAGCACCGACTCGACGGCATCCTCGACGGCAGGCAGTTTTTCCATGCCGTCCTTTTTAAACCTGTTGCGGCAAAAGGGAAAGCGGGAAAACCCGAAGGCCTATGCGGATTTCTCGAACGATTCCGCCAGCGCCGTGGCCTCCACGATCAGCGCGGCCACCATGGGTGCCTGCGGTTCGCGCGCCAGGGTGACGAGGCCGGTGGCCCAATCGACCGATGGCTCGACCAGCTCGATGGCGATCACATGAGGCGGAATGCCGACCTGTTCGAGCACGCTGCGCGGCACGATGGACGACCAGTGCCCGGAACCGACGTGGGCGAGGATGCTGATGATGGAATTGGTCTCCAGCATCGGCGTCACGCCAGCGCCGACTTTTGCGAACACGGCATCGATGGTCTTGCGATTCTGCATGTCCGGCGTCAACAGGCACAGCGGCACGCTGGCAGCCTCGGACCAGCGCACCGTCTCGCGCCCGGCGAAGCGGCCGTCGGCGCCGGTGAGCAGCACATGGCGCTCGCGCCAGACCGGAACGATATCCAGGCCCGCGCCCTGCGCTGATTCGACATAGACAATGCCGGCGTCGAGTTCGAAGCGGCGCAGGCGGGCAAGAATCTCGTCGGTGGCCAGCGAGATCACTTCCGCCGTGACCTGCGCATGGCGCCGGGCAAACGAGGCCGTCAGGGAAGCAACCACGGTGAGCGCGGTCGGGATCACGCCGAGACGCAAACGCCCGGTGAGCCCGTCACGCAAACTGTCCAGTTCCTGCTTCAGGCCTTCGGCGCTGGCCGCCATGCGCTGCGCGTACTCGACCACGCTGCGTCCTTCCGGAGTCAGTCCATTGAACTGCTTGCCGCGCTCGACCACGGCCACGCCCAGCTCCGTTTCCAGGTCGCGGATGGCCGCCGAGAGGGTCGAGGGTGAAACGTGGCAGGCGGCCGCGGCGCGGCCGAAATGCTTTTCGCGTGCCAGCGCGATCAGGTAGAGATACTTGCGGGAGATCATCCGGCGCTACCTGTCCGTGGCGGAATAAACGCGAATGACTTCTCGCGCCCGACCGACTCAGCGCTCCAGCTGATCCAGCTTTTCAGTCTTCTTCGCCCAATCGTCGGCATCGGGCAGCGCGTCCTTGCGCTCGATGATGACCGGCCAAAGTTTGGTCAGTTCGGCGTTCAGCGCGGTAAAGTGTTGCTGCCCCTCGGGCACGTCGTCCTCGGCAAAAATCGCCTCCACCGGACACTCGGCAACGCACAGCGTGCAATCGATGCACTCTTCGGGGTCGATCACCAGAAAGTTCGGCCCTTCGTGGAAACAATCCACCGGACAAACATCCACGCAATCCGTATATTTGCATTTGATGCAGGATTCGGTCACTACATAGGTCATGGTCACGCTCCAATTATTGGAGACAATGTAACATCGTCGTGCGCGATTGGCACAAGGCAGGGTTCGCCTTGGCCGGTTTTTTTTGCTAGCATTCACCCATGCGGGTGGCTTGAGCCACTGCAAATCCTGGCGTCTCCTGCCGCAGTTGCGACAATCTGGACGCAAAACTCCCCGAGGAATCCATGAGCGAACATATTCACCACGTCACCGACAGCACTTTCAAAGCCGAAGTGCTCGACTCCGCCACGCCGACCCTGGTCGACTTCTGGGCCGAATGGTGCGGCCCGTGCAAGATGATTGCACCAATTCTCGATGAAGTGGCCAAGGACTATTCCGGCAAACTGCGCGTGGCCAAACTGAACATCGACGACAATCCGAAAGTCCCCGGCGAATTCGGCATCCGCGGCATTCCGACACTGCTTCTGTTCAAGGGCGGTGCCGTCGAGGCGCAAAAAGTCGGCGCCCTGTCGAAATCGCAACTTACCGCATTCATTGACAGCAATCTCTGATCCCGTTACATTTCGGCCCAGAGTCTGGTTCTGGGCCGTTGTCTAGCAAGACAGGTGCCCATGCCCTGGTGGCACCGAATCAGTTCCCTTCCTGATCGAATTCACTCCTGAATTCACCCCCGTTTTTTCCCATTCCGGCGCTCGCCGCCGGGAATTCTGCGCAGGTAGTCCATGCACTTATCCGAGCTCAAAGCCCATCACGTCAGCCAACTGCTGGAGATGGCGGCCGCCGAAAACATCGAAAACGCCAACCGGCTACGCAAGCAGGAGTTGATGTATGCCCTGCTGAAGAATCAGGCGAAAAAGGGCGAAACCATTTTTGGCGACGGCGTTCTTGAAATCCTGCCCGACGGCTTCGGCTTCCTGCGCTCACCCGAAGCGTCCTACCTCTCCAGCACCGACGACGTCTATATCAGCCCGAGCCAGGTGCGCCGCTTCAACCTGCGCTCCGGCGACACCGTGGAAGGCGAGATCCGCTCGCCCAAGGAAGGCGAACGCTATTTCGCGCTGGTCAAGGTCGATCGCGTCAATGGCGAATCACCGGAAGCCGCCAAGCACAAGATCCTGTTCGAAAACCTGACGCCGCTGCACCCGACCGAGCACATGCTGCTCGAACGCGACATCAAGAGCGAGGAGAACATCACCAGCCGCGTGATCGACATGATCGCGCCAATCGGCAAGGGTCAGCGCGGCTTGATCGTATCGCCGCCCAAGGCGGGCAAGACGGTGCTGATGCAGCACATTGCCAAGGCCATTACCGCCAACCATCCCGACGTCACCCTGATCGTTCTGCTGATCGACGAACGCCCGGAAGAAGTCACCGAAATGACCCGCACCGTCAAGGGCGAAGTCGTGGCCTCGACCTTCGACGAACCAGCCACACGCCACGTGCAGGTGGCGGAAATGGTCATCGAAAAAGCCAAGCGTCTGGTCGAACACAAGCGCGACGTGGTGATCCTGCTCGATTCGATCACCCGCCTGGCGCGCGCCTACAACACGGTGCAACCCGCCTCGGGCAAAGTGCTCACCGGCGGCGTCGATGCCAATGCCCTGCAAAAGCCCAAGCGCTTCTTCGGCGCCGCGCGCAATATCGAAGAAGGCGGCTCGCTGACCATCATCGCCACGGCCCTGATCGAAACCGGTTCGCGCATGGACGACGTGATCTACGAGGAATTCAAGGGCACCGGCAACATGGAAATCCATCTCGACCGGAAGATGGCGGAAAAACGCGTCTATCCGGCGATCAACGTCAATCGCTCGGGCACCCGCCGCGAAGAACTGCTGCTGGTACCGACTGTGCTGCAGAAAATGTGGATCCTGCGCAAGCTGCTGTACAACATGGACGACATGGAAGCCATGGAGTTCCTGCTCGACAAGGTCAAGGCCACCAAAAACAACGGAGAATTCTTTGACGCCATGCGTCAACGCTGATTGCACACGGCCGGGATTTAGCGGATAATGCCCGGCTCTGTCGGCTCGCCAAATCCACGCGCCGCGCTTGCACCCGAAAGGACGATGAAATGAAAGACGGAATTCACCCGGCCTACGCCGAAATCGAAGTGACCTGTAGCTGCGGCAATACCTTCAAGACCCAGTCGACCAGCGGCAAACCGCTGCATATCGAGGTCTGCTCCGCCTGCCATCCGTTCTACACCGGCAAGCAGAAGATCGTCGACACCGCCGGACGTGTTGAGCGCTTCCGCCAGAAATACAGCAAAAAGGCGGCCTGAGCCCACGCCAGCGCCGTTAGCGGCACCAAATGGGCAGCCCTCGGGCTGCCTTTTTTGTTGCTTCGCCTTGTTTGCCGAAGATACGGCTGACAATAGCCCTCGCTGACACCTCTTATTCCTGGGGAATGGAATTCACAACGTGCCCGATCTGACTGAAAGCAACCCTGGCCCCGCGCCAGCCCTGGCACGCTACGGGGCGCTGCTTCTGTGCGCCATCTGGCTCCTGGCCGGCGTGGTCGGGCACGACCCCTGGAAAACCGACGACATCCTGCACCTGGGCGTCGCCTTCGGCATGTCGGCCGGCGACTGGCTGGTGCCGCGCCTGGCAGGCGATCCATGGCTGGTCACGCCGCCGCTGTATCACTGGGTAGCGGCCCTGAGCGGCAAGCTGTTTGGCGGCATCCTGCCCTGGCACGATGCCGCGCGTCTCGCCTCGCTGCTGTTCGGCGCCGGCTTTCTCGCCATCCTGTCAGGCACCGCGCGACAGATGCAGGGCAGCCGCGCCGCCCTGGCGGCGCCCTTGCTTGCGATTGGCACTCTCGGCCTGCTGGTGCCGATGCACGAGGCGCAGCCGGCCATCGTGGCGCTGCTGGGATTCGGCATTTCCCTCTGGGGACTGGCGACCTGGCGCGATCAGCCGATGCGCGGCGGGCTGCTATTCGGCGTCGGTCTCGGCGTCAGTTTCCTCGGCGCCGGCCTCGACAGCGTCATCATCCAGGGCGCCAGCGGCCTGATTCTGGCCTTGCACCCGGCCTGGCGCCAGCGCGGCAGCCTTGCCGCCTGGCTGGTCGCGATCGCCGCGGCACTGGTGCTGATCCTGCCCTGGCCACTGCTGCTGAAAGCGCAGGCGCCGGCCCTGTTCGAAGTCTGGTGGACCGCGGAAAAGCTCAGTCTGGAACTGCGCGGCGGCTTCAGCCTCGATCACATTGAATTGCTCGCCTGGGCCAGCTGGCCCGTGCTGCCGCTGGCGATGTGGAGCGTGTGGCTGGAACGTCGGCGCTTGTTCCAGCCGCCCACCCTGCTGCTGCTCGCCGCCACCGCACCGGCAATGCTGGCCTTTTTCGCCGACGTGTCGCGGCCGACGGCGCTGATGCCGGCACTGGTCCCGCTGAGCCTGCTGGCGGCAAAGGGCGCTGACCGCTTGCGGCGCGGCGCGGCGAATGCCTTCGACTGGTTCGGCATGATGACGTTCACGCTGACCGCCGGGCTGATCTGGCTGGGCGGCATCGCCATATTGACCGGGGAGCCGGCGCGCGTGGCCAAGAACTTCAGCAAACCCGCGCCCGGCTTTATCGCCGAAGTTTCGTTCTTCGCCATCCTGATCGCGATCGCCGTCAGCGTCGCCTGGATCGCCGTGATGCTGCGCACGCCACGCTCGCCGTGGCGCGCCGCGGCGCGCTGGAGCATCGGCCTGAGCATGATCTGGGTATTGCTGATGGCGCTCTGGCTACCCTGGATCGACTACGGCAAATCCTACCGTCGCGCCAGCGCCGAGATTCATCACGCACTGGGCGCCAACCCCGGATGCATCGCACGACGCGGCCTGGGACTCGCGCAACGCACCTCGCTGGACTATTTCGACGGCATCCGCACGGTAAGCGCCAATCGCGCCAAGGACTGCCGGCACCTGATCATGCAGACCTCGCCCCGCGCCGACAAAGCGCTTCCCGGCTGGACCCTGGTCCGTGAAAGCTCGCGCCCCGGCGACAAGAACGAACGGCTGCGGCTGTATCGGCGGGCAGACTGATTGCCAGCCGCCGCCCGGCCGCCATCGATTACAGCTTGAGAAAATGCTCGCGGTAGTACTTGAGTTCGTCGATGGACTCGAGAATATCCGCCAGCGCCTCATGCTTGCCGTGCTTCTTCAAACCTTTCGCCACTTCCGGCTTCCAGCGTTTGCACAACTCCTTGAGCGTCGACACATCGAGATTGCGGTAATGAAACCAGTCCTCGAGTTTCGGCATGTAGCGCGCCATGAAGCGCCGGTCCTGGCAGATCGAGTTGCCGCACATCGGCGTGGTGGCGCGCGGCACATGGTGGCGCAGGAATTCCAGCGCCTGCGCTTCCACCGCAGCTTCGTCGAGGATGGAATCCTTGACCCGCTGCGTCAGCCCGGAACGACCGTGAGTATTGGTGTTCCATGCGTCCATCGCGTCGAGCACCGCATCGGACTGATGCACCACCCAGGTCGGCGCCTCGGCCGTGATTTCGAGGTTCGAGTTGGTGACAACCAGCGCCAGCTCGATGATGCGATCATTGTCCGGACTGAGCCCGGTCATTTCCATATCCAGCCAGACGAGCGCGTTCTGATCCTGTGCCATAATTTTCCAAAGTCTGTCGTGTCGAGTCGGTATTCTGGCACAGCGGCATCCATCCCATGACCCCATACCAATTCACGATACTTTTTCTCGCGGCGCTTGCCGCATCGACGGCCTTGCGCCTCTGGCTCGACATCCGCCAGATGCGGCATGTCGTCGCCCGTCGCGACCGCGTGCCGGCGGACTTTTTCGGCCGCATCGAGCTCGACGAGCATCGCAAGGCCGCCGATTACACGGTGGCCAAGAAGCGCGTCGGCCTGATCGAACTCGGCGTCGATACGCTGCTCCTGCTGGCCATGACCCTGGGCGGCGCTCTCGGCTTGATCGATCAGGCGTTGCGCACGTGGCTGGGCGCCGGCTACCTGCACGGCCTGGCCCTGTTCGCCAGCGTCGGCCTGATCGGCTTCCTCATCGGCCTGCCGACCAGTCTGTATCGCACGTTTCGCATCGAAGCGCGCTTCGGTTTCAACAAGCTCACCTGGCCGCTGTGGTTTGCCGATCTGGCCAAGGGTGCGGCGCTGGCCGTGCTGATCGGCGGCCCCCTGCTGTTCGCCGTGCTGTGGCTGATGGAAGTCATGGGCAGCACCTGGTGGCTCTACGTCTGGCTGCTGTGGCTGGGCACCAACCTGCTGGTGCTCTTCCTCTATCCCACCGTGATCGCGCCGCTGTTCAACAAGTTCACACCGCTGGAGGACGAATCGCTCAAGCAACGCATCGAAGCCCTGCTCAAACGCTGCGGCTTTTCCAGTTCCGGCCTGTTTGTCATGGACGGCTCGAAACGCTCGGCCCACGGCAACGCCTACTTCACCGGCTTTGGCCGTTCCAAGCGCATCGTGTTCTTCGACACCCTGCTGGAAAAACTCGCGCCGCAGGAAATCGAAGCCGTGCTGGCGCATGAGCTCGGGCATTTTCGCCATCGCCATGTGATCAAGCGCATCGCGCTATCCGCCGCCCTGAGCCTGGCCTTCCTCTGGCTGCTCGGGCAACTGATCGACCAGCCCTGGTTTTATGCCGGCTTGAAAGTCGGCGATGGCGGTACGGCGATGGGCCTGCTGTTGTTCTCCTTGGTGCTGCCGGTTTTCCTCTTTCCGCTGGCACCGCTGACCTCGGGACTTTCGCGCAGGCACGAATACGAGGCCGATGCCTACGCCGCGAAGCAGACCGCCGCGACCGATCTGGTCTCCGCCCTGGTCAAGCTCTATCGCGACAATGCCGCGACCCTGACGCCGGACCCGCTGCATTCGCTGTTCCACGATTCCCACCCACCCGCCAGCCAGCGCATCGCGCGGCTGCACTCACTGTGAAGGAAACCCCATGAACCAGGTCTGCGACTTGTCCAAAGGCAAATGTAAACCCTGCGAGGGCGGCGTGCCGCCGCTCTCCGATAGCGAAGCGGCCGCCATGCTCGCTACGCTCGACGGCTGGCAGCGCGAAGGCAACATCATCAGCAAGACCTTCAAGTTCAAGAACTACTACGAAACCATGGCCTTCGTGAATGCCAGCGCCTGGATCTCGCATCGCGAAGACCACCACCCGGATCTCGCCGTGGCCTGGGGCCAGTGCACGGTCAGCTACACCACGCACGCCATCGGCGGTCTGTCCGAAAACGACTTCATCTGCGCGGCGAAGATCGATGCCCTGCTTGCCCTGTAATTGCCCTTGAACAGGCACGGCACCATCGTCGCCGCCTTCGGCCGGCATTACGAGATCGAACTCGCCGACGGTGCGCTCGCCACCGGTTATCCGCGCGGCAAGAAAAGCCCCTTCGCCGTCGGCGATGAAGTCGAACTTACGCCCGACGGCCAGATCACCGGCCACGGCGAGCGCCGCAGCCTGCTCTACCGCAGCGATGCCTACCGCCAGAAACTGATCGCCGCCAATGCCACGCAGTTGCTGCTGGTGGTCGCCACCGATCCTTCGTTTTCCGACATGCTGCTCAGCCGCGCGTTGGTCGCCGCCGAACACCAGGGCCTGCAGCCGGTGATCGTGCTCAACAAATGCGATCTCGCTGCCGCCCACCCCGAGCTGCTGGCCAGCGCACGCGCCCTGCTCGCGCCCTACGCCGCGCTCGGTTGCCGCGTCGTCGAACTCTCGGCAACGACGGATGCCTCGCCCCTGCTGCCGCTGCTGGCCGGCGAAAGCTCGGTGATGGTGGGCCAGTCGGGCATGGGCAAATCGACCCTGATCAACGCCCTGGTGCCCGGCGCCGCCGCGCCCACGCGCGAGATTTCCACCGCGCTGGACACCGGCAAGCACACCACCACCTACGCCCGCCTCTACCGCCTGCCGGACGACAAGGCGCCGGGCGGCACCCTGATCGACAGCCCCGGCCTGCAGGAATTCGGCCTCAAGCACCTGACCCCGCAGGAAATCGAATACGGCTTCGCCGAGTTTCGCCCTTTCCTTGGCCAGTGCCGCTTCCGCGATTGCAGCCATGACGCCGAACCGGACTGCGCGATCAAGGCCGGCGTCGCCAGCGGCGTGATCCATGCGCGTCGCCTCGACCACTTCCATCAATTCATCTCGGAAAGCCGTCATGGATCGCACTGAGCGCTTCTACAAGATCGACCAGATGATCCACGATCGCAAGCTGGTACCTTTTGCCGATCTGATGGCGGCACTGGAAGTTTCGCGCGCCACGCTCAAGCGCGATCTCGAATACATGCGCAACCGGCTCAACGCGCCCATCGTCTGGGACCGCGATGGTGGAACTGGCGGCGGCTACCGCTTCGACACGCCGCACGCCGACGGCGGCGGGCAGTACGAACTGCCCGGCCTGTGGTTCAACTCGGGCGAAGTGCATGCGCTGTTGACCATGCAGCACCTGCTCACCGACCTCGATCCCGGCGGCATCCTCACACCGCACATCCAGCCCCTGATCGCGCGGCTCAACAGCCTGCTTGGCAGCGCCGAAAACACCGCCGACGAAATCCGCCGCCGCGTGCTGATCGTCGGCCTCGGCAAGCGCGACCTCAAGCTCGCGCATTTCGAAAAAGTCGGCGCCGCGCTGCTGCGCCGCAAGCGCCTGGCCATCACCTACTTCGCCCGCGGCAGCGGCGAAACCACCGAGCGCGAAGTCTCGCCGCAGCGCCTGGTGTACTACCGCGAGAACTGGTATCTCGATGCCTGGTGCCACCTGCGCAACGACATCCGCAACTTCGCCCTCGATTCCATCCGCCATGCCGAAGTGATCGAAACCAAGGCGCGCGAAGTCTCGCGCCGCAGCATGGACGAAGTGCTCGGCCCCGGCTACGGCATTTTTTCCGGGCGCAAACTGCAGCACGCCAAACTGCGCTTCACGCCGCAGCGCGCGCGCTGGGTGGCGCAGGAAACCTGGCACCCGAAACAGAAGGGCAGCTTCGATGCCGACGGTTCCTGGCGGCTTGAATTTCCCTACGCCGACCACCGCGAGCTGATCATGGACATCCTCAAATTCGGCGCCGATGTCGAAGTGCTGGCCCCGCCCGATTTGCGCCAGCGCCTCGCCGACGAAGGCGCGCGCCTGACGCTGCTGTATGCCGCCGCGCCGAAGCCCGGCAAAACGGTCAGGCCGGGGAAAAGCTGATGCCCGCCAGCCTCGACGGCCAGCTTGTCGTCGCGCTTTCCTCGCGCGCGCTGTTCGATTTCGAAGAAGAAAACCGCGTCTTCGAGGACGAGGACGATTCCGCCTACATGCGCCTGCAACTCGAGCGCATGGAGCAGCCGGCGAAACCCGGCGTCGCCTTTCCGCTGGTGCAAAAACTGCTGGCCTTCAACACGCCCGAACGCCAGCGCGTCGCCGTGGTCATCCTCTCACGCAACGACCCGGTCTCGGGCTTGCGCATTTTCAAATCCGCCAATGCCGCCGGGCTGGCGCTTGAGCGCGGCGTATTCACCCGCGGCCGGGCGCCCTGGCACTACCTCAAGCCGCTGGGCGCCCACCTCTTCCTCTCCGCCAACGAAACCGACGTGCGCGAAGCGCTCAAGGCCGGCGTCCCCGCCGCGCGTGTGTATTCGACCTCGCTCACCGAGGCCGAGAAGCATCCGCAGGAAGTTCGCATCGCCTTCGACGGCGACGCCGTGCTGTTCTCCGACGAGGCCGAGCGCGTGTTCAAGGAGCACGGCCTCGCCGCCTTCCAGGACCACGAAGCCCGCCAGGCGCTGCAACCGCTGCCGCCCGGCCCCTTCCTGCCGCTGCTGGCCGCCCTGCACCGCCTGCGCGCCGACAGCGCCGAGTGCGAAATGAAAGTCCGCACCGCGCTGGTCACCGCGCGCAGCGCCCCCGCCCACGAACGCGCGATCCGCACCCTGATGGAATGGCAGGTCGAAGTCGACGAAGCCCTGTTCCTAGGCGGTCTGGAAAAGACCGCCTTCCTCGGCGAATTCGAACCCGACTTCTTCTTCGACGACCAGACCCAGCACTGCGAGCCGGCGTCACGACGGGTGCCGACGGGGCATGTGGTGAGCGGCGTGGCGAATCAGGGCTGATTCGCTTTACTGCAATCTTCCCAAGTATCTGCTCACCGGTTACAAGGCTGGTCATGTCCAGTGGCAAAGTCGGCGCCGGCGACACGGCGACTATTCGGGGTAAGAACGGTCGTTCAGCAGCATTCAGTAGGACACTTACATTCTTATGACTGGTTGTTGCCACTCAAGATGTCATGGGTGACCGACCATCCCAGAACCTTTCCCGTCATTCTCGGCAACTTGGCTGCAGCGGCGGATGACGGTGCCAGCCTGTCGTCAATGGCCGGCTTCACACGTCACGAAGATCGAACCATTCAATCACGGCAGAAGGACCGGGCAATTTCATGATCTCCGTTCGACGTGGTGATGGAGCATGTGCGCAAGGCCCAACGTCAGCAACCATGCCGCCAGATAGGCAATTGCAGCCATGGGAACACTCTCGGGCCAAAGCCGGGTAATGACTGTCCCGACGAGCAATACGATCGGGTAATGAATCAGGAATACCGAATAGGAAATGCGGCTCAGCCAGTCGGCGATCCTGTTGACATGGTGGCCGGGCTGGTAGCTCGTATGCAGCCCCAGACCAAGGAGCGCCGCTGTCACAAGGGAAACAACGAGACGCTCCCGCCACTCGAGCGCCAGCGCCAGCACATAAATCAGCAGCAGTATCGCAAGCCATGGAGATTTCGACTTCTCGGCAGCAGACCATTGCACAAGCACGCCCAAGCCATAGGCACCAAAAAAGTAGATGGCCCAGATTTCCAGCGCGTCGACACGGTTGAACCAGAGCAGGGAGCAGGCGGCCAGCCCGACAAGGAGAAGCAGGCTGAGGATTCGCATTTTCAGCCTGAGGGCAATGGACAGGTGTTGCGACAGCCAGAGCACGAACAGCAGCAGGCAATACAGTTGCAAATCGATGGCAACATACCAGACGCCTGCAGACAAGGCGTCGACTCCGGCAATGTCGTGAATCAGCAATACATGAAACAGCACCTGTTTGAGCGACGCTGCGGCCGGCGTGTCAGGGTCCGGCATCAAGGCGCGTGCGCATGCCGCAAACACGATGGCCAGCAGTAACCCAACCAGATAGGGGCGCAGCAGGCGTACATATCTGCGCCAGGCAAGTCTGACAAGTACAGAGCCTGACGGAACAAAAGTCAGCCCTTCCGGACATGGGGCGACGGAGCGGGCCGCCAGAAATCCTGCCGCAACCAGAAATGCCTGCACCGCCATGCGCCCATCGTGGTACAGCCAGTCGAACAGACCGATCGCCTGGGGGCGAAGCGTCCGTGCCAGCGGGCCATAGGAGACGAAGTGATGCCAGACGATAAGTTGTGATGCCACTGCCTTGATGACATCAACGACCCAAAGTGATGTCGGAGCAGGTTTCATGTTGCAGTGCGGGGTTTGGGGCGGATTTTGATCTCTCACGGTCGATTTGCGATACGGCCTATGTTAGCCTCTCGCCATGCGAAACGGCAGACCGGGATGCAACCGACGAGTTGCACCTGGTGGAACACAAGGAGGGAGGGGATGGGCAACGGGGCAGCACTGTGCGGCGTAAGGGTGCATGGCGACTCGTTTCGCACGCGTGAAATGGTTGTCGCAATCTTGCAACAACACGCGCTGCATGAAGCAGTGGAAGTCGTCGACGATGAGTTGGCATCCCGCTTCGTCTTGCAACCAGTCATCGCAGCGCACTGGCTGCCCAACCATGACACGCTGAGCCTCACCGGGCTGCTGAGCCTCGACACCCATCGAACTCCGGGCGACCTCGAAAAGGAAATCCTGATCGCCCTGCTGGCCAGTCCCATACCCATGGAATTCCCCAGTGTTGAAGAGTTGATTGCGCACGTCCATATGCGTCGCAACATTGTGGTTTTTGGCAGAAAAACCGAGCTCAACTTCGACACGTCCGCCGCCGAACGGCCCGATGACTGTTGGAGTTATGACGAAGAGCGAGGTTTTACCGTCAGGCCCGGGTGCTCGCTGATTCATTCCTTGAAGAAAGCAACCCAGCCGGAGCTTTCGGGACACCGCTACTCTTTTTCTTGTTACCGGGCAACGGAATACCTCATCCTGCTGGCGATTGCCGAGGAACTAGCCGTATGCAACCCCCTTTTGCTGGAGCAATTGCAGGCCCAATGCGAAAGGCGGGTCATCCGTTCCGGGCAGTTTCATGATGCGTTCCTGCACGAGTATGGTTCCCAGGAATTGCCGCTTCCCACCCACTACTATGTTCCGGGTGACCGGGTCTGGTTTCGCAATCCCGACGAATCCTCCTCGGATGTGACCGGCTTCGAGGGGTCATGGGTGCATTATCTGGGCGGCGGACTCTTTACCAATTTCTGGAAACACAATAGCCCTTACACGCTGGCGGACAAATGCCTCGAGATCTATCACTGGCGGCACGGCACCTACAAAAATTCTGCCGGCGAACTGGCGATGGACGAAACGGTTGTTGAAAGCCGCGTGGCAGATACCCTTGGCAGTCCGAGCGAAGTCGACCGGATATTGAATCAGATGATTCGTTGGCGTGATCCGAAGGGAGCGTGCGGGAACGGCGGCTGCATCGACACGACGCGTGAGGGGCCGCGCTGGATCTGTCCGGGAACCGCTGACCTGGTGTTGCCTGGCTGTTGAACGTTGTTAGTGCAACTACGGACACGCCTATTTGCTTGGGTAGCTTGTCATCCGGCAAGTTTGAAGCGAGCCAGCCCCTCGAATGTCCATCCGGGAGAGCAGGTGGCGGGCGCTGCTCGGTGGGGTTTCGGAGCCGAGTGACTCTTGTCGCTACCGTAACCGCCACAAATGAATTCAGCGGAGAGCATCCGTTCTGGCCGAAGAACAGCCGTGAGCATCACCCAGCCGCCGTCTCGCCAGAGCCGACTTTTCCGGCGGCGATCGATAGGGAACGGTGGGTTGAATTGCGTTTGTTTGCGACCCACAAAACTCGACGCTGATGAAGCAACTGCGCTACAAGGCGGTCGAGCAAAAGACGCTCTCCTCGCCGTAGCGGATGGCGAAACGGCGGCTGGTGCGCGGAATACCGGCGGATACCGCCAGGTCGCGTCACGGTAGCCCGGCAAACTAGGCAGTCGCCCGCGCTCCACGGGGCGCAGCCGGCGATTGGCCGATTTCAGTCCCCATCGGCCTTCCTCACCTGCCCGACTGTGGTTTTCCTGCACAATAAAGCGCGGAAATGCCACGATCAGAAGCAATGACTTGACGATCGGCGGCTGGATGACTAGCGTGTGCGCCTATGCCTTTGGGAGTACTTGAGTCGCCATGGAACGTAGTCTTGATTTGATTTCCCGGACGGTTGCCGAGTGGGCCAGCCAGCCGGACCTTGAGACCAGTCATCGCAACGCGGCGCGGACACTGCACCAGATGGCCAGCCACATGAGCCACAGTACGGCGCCGGATCTGGCGGGCGACAAATCGCTGAAAGTGCTGGCCTGTCATCTTTGCCGCACCACCGGCAACGTCGCTTGCAATTCGCAAACACCGGAATGCCCGCTGGGCTTCCTGGCGACGAACCCGTCATCCCCGCTCCACGCCTGAAGCCACCCGGCTGGAGAGACGCGGCCTGAGCCGCTTCGAGTTTGGCGGGCCGGGCACCGGCGGAAAGTCGGCGCCGGTGGTACGGAGGTTGTCGCGGTAATGAGGCCAGGGCTGGAGCGCTGTGACTCACATTTCGAAACAGCCTTGCCGAGCGAGCCACGGAGACATGTCAATGCGCTGGCTGCAACGAATTCCCTATCCCCTGCTGATGTTTGTCGCGCTGTTCATGCTCGGCGCGCCTTACGCGCCGGAACCGCACCTGCTGGAAAAGGCGCGCATGCTGATGGAAGGCCGCCTGACGCGGCCGCTGGATATCTTCGACGTGTTCTGGCATCTGCTGCCCGCCTTGCTGCTCGGCCTCAAGTTCGCGCTTGCGCGCAAGGCGGCGGGCAAGCCATAGCATCGTCCGCATCGCGCGATGGGCGCGGATGCCCATCCCCGCCGCAAAACTCGGCGCTGGCGCTACGGCGATCAATCGACCGATTCGATCATTTCCAGCGGTTCGATTTTCGCGATTATCTTTTTCAGGGCCTTTTCCGAGGCGGCGAGATCGTACTGGGCCTGCATGCTCAGCCAGGATTCCGCGCTGCCGCCCAGTGCGGCGGCAAGGCGCACCGCCATGTCGGCGCTGACGCCATTCCTGCCGTTGAGAACATTCGACAGCGTCACCCGAGTGACGCCTATGCGCCGGGCGAAGTCCGTCACCGTGATGCCGGTGCCGGTGAATACGCCATCCCTCAATACTTCGCCGGGATGGGGCGGGTTGTGCATGCGCGTCATTTTCAAGCTCCTAGTGATAGTCCCGATAGTCCACCAGCACGGCATCTTCACCTTCGAAATCGAAAGTGAGGCGCCAGTTGCCATTGACCCAGACCGACCAGTGCCCGGTGCTCAATGGATGCAATCTCCAGGCCGGCAAACCCATGTCGGCGGGCGATTTGGCGCCATCAAGCCGAGCGAGTTGCAAGCGCAAGCGCGCTGCATGCGACGGCTGTATGCCGGCCTTGCTGCCTGTCTTGAAGAACTGTTCCAGTCTCTTGTGCCGAAAGCCGCGGATCATGGACAGACTGTAAATAGTCTATTGACACTTGTCAATGCGGCGAGCCCGCAATGGGGAGGCGACGTCCATGAAACTCGGCGCTGGCGCTACGGCGCTGCAGCGGGCGCAAGCGGCCCCGGGTACGACTTCTAGCCGGCTTTGAGTTGCAGGCGCATCTGCATGGCGACCGCCACCAGCATCGCCGCCGCTGCGACATGGCCTATCGCCAGCCAGAGGCTGAAACCGCTGAGCACCGTCAGGCTGCCCAGGGCAAACTCGATGGAGAGCAGGATCAGCATCGCGCCGGCGATGCGCCGCGTCGCGTCCGCCAGCGCCGCTTGCAGCCCGGCAATCCCCAGCAGCAGCATGGCCGCCACGGCGCTGTAGCGATGCAGCAGATGCAGCGCGACCCCGCCGGCATCGCCCCACGGGGCCGCCGTCGCGATGTCGACGAAGGGATCGAGCGCCGCCCAGCCTGCCCGTGCCGGCCACCAGATGCCGTCGCATGCCGGGGTGGTGGTGCAGGCGGCAATGGCCCAGCGGGCGCTGATCAAGGCGCCCAGCGCGAGCGCCAGCAACAGCGCGAGCAGTCCGGCGTTCAAGGGCCACGACGATGCGGCGGGGAGTTCCGCGCGCCAGGGCGATGCCGCCGATGCTGACGACGAGCGCGGCGAATGCGCCGCCAGATAAATACGCCAGGACAGCGCCACCAGACCCAGCCCGCCGAGGATATTGACGAAGCTGGCCCAGGCCCGATGCGGATTGGCGCTCCAGACGCCGACCAGCGTGAGCAGAATCATCAGCGCCACCAGTCCGCCGGCATACGCGGCCAGCGGCCGCAGCGGCGTCGGCCGCTGGCACTGCCAGGCGAGATAGAAACCCAGCAGCAGCGCCAGCGTGGCGACGAAGCGGTGCAGGATGCGAACCAGGTCGCTGCGCGCATGCGATTCGCCGGCGAGCACCTGGCCGTAGCACCCGGGCCAGTCGGCGCAGCCCAGACCGGCACCGCTGAGACGCAGGTAGGCGCTGACCAGCACCACCAGAAATGTGAGCAAGGTCAGCAACAGCGCGAGGCGCCGGATGGTTTTCAGGCGATGTTCAAGCATGGCTTGGGCGATCAGGGTGAACCCGCTTCGGCGTGACGGCCGAGTGTCGCGCACAACGCGCCGATGCGCCGCCAACCCCGTGCGCTTGCGGCCGGGTCGGGCAGGTCATTGTGCGGCGTTTGCCCAGGTTCATCGCCGGGGTGCCGCGATCCGCCGCACGAAACTTCTGGAGGTGCCGTGCGAGTCCGTGACACCCACCAACGTGGGTGCCCGGGGCCTTGTACGCACTGGATTCCGGCACTCGCCGGAATGAAGCATCGGTCTCGATCGGAATTCCTTGGGTCTGTGCATCCGGGCCGCCAGGCACCGGCACTTTGCCGCCTTTTGTCGGGCGGCAAAAAAGTCGGCGCTGGCGATACGGCGCTGCGGGGTTGAGCAGGAGGCGATGATAGCGTCTGGGGCGCCTGTGCAGCGGATTTCCGTGCGCACCGCCGCCAACTGGCAAGCTTTTGCGAAACTATGCATACTAGAGTCAAGGTTTCATCCGCCGCGCCGCCGCCACGGTCGGCATCGTTCCACCCCGCCTCCCGCCAGGAATCCCAATGACGATACGACCGGAGTTGACCGAGAAATTACGCGCCAGGCGCGCCGCACTCAGGCAGGGCCCCAGCGAGGAAAAGCTGGCGGCGCTGCACGCCAAGGGCCTGCTCTCGGCGCGCGAGCGTCTCGCCACGCTGTTCGTCGAGGGCAGCTTTCAGGAATTCGGCCTCCATGCCGCCCACCAGGCCACGCATTTCGGCATGTCCGGGCGGGCGCTGCCGGCCGACGGCGTGATCGCCGGCACGGGCTATGCCGGCGATGTACAGGTGGCGGCCTTCAGCCAGGATTTCAGCGTCGTCGCCGGCACGCTCGGCAAGATGCACGCCAACAAGATCACGCGTCTGATGCACCACGCGCTGCGCATCGGCGTGCCGGTGGTGGCCTTCAAGGATTCCGGCGGCGCGCGCATCCAGGAGGGCGTGGACGCGCTTTCCGGCTATGGCGAGGTGTTCTACGCGAATGTGCTGCTCTCCGGCGTCGTGCCGCAGATCGCGGTGATCTGCGGCCCCTGCGCCGGCGGCGCGGCCTACTCGCCGGCGCTGATGGACTTCGTCATCATGACGCGGCATCACGCCCACATGTTCCTCACCGGGCCGGAAGTGATCAAGGCGGTCACCGGGCGGGCGACCACCATGGCCGAGGTGGGCAGCGCCGAGATGCACGCCACGGTCAGCGGCAACGCGCATTTCATTGCCGAGGACGATCGCCATGCGATCAGCCTGGTGCGGCAACTGCTCAGCTACCTGCCGCCGAACAACACCGAAGACCCGCCACATCGCCTGGACCAGGCGATCGAGCAAAGCGCGGACACGGAAATCGATGCCTGCATCCCGGACAGCCCGTCCGAACCGCTCGACATGCAGGCGGTGATCCGCCGCCTGGTGGACGGCGGCGACCTGCTGGAAGTCCATGCCGGCTTCGCGCGCAACGTGATCGTCGGCTTTGCCCGTATCGGCGGCGTGGTGGTCGGCCTGGTGGCCAACCAGCCGATGGTGCTGGCCGGCGCGCTGGACCTCGACGCCGCCGACAAGGTGGCGCGCTTCGTGCGCACCTGCAACACCTTCAACGTACCGCTGGTGACCCTGGTCGATGTGCCCGGCTTCCTGCCGGGTGTCGAGCAGGAGCGCGGCGGCATCATTCGCCATGGCGCGAAAATGCTCTCGGCCTACGGTTCGTGCACCGTGCCGAAGATCACCGTGATCCTGCGCAAGGCCTATGGCGGCTCCTATCTCGCGATGTGCAGCCAGGAGCTCGGCGCCGACATGGTGTTTGCCTGGCCGACGGCGGAGATCGCCGTGATGGGTGCCGAGGCCGCCGTGCGCATTCTCTACCGCAAGGAGATCGCCCAGGCCGACGACGGCCCGGAGAAGGCCGCGGAACTGGCTCAGCAGTATCGCGACGAATTCGCCTCGCCCTACGTGTCGGCCGCCAGCTTCTACATCACCGACGTGATCGAACCACGCGACACGCGCTGGATGCTCGCCCTGGCGCTGCGCAAGACCCTGGACAAGCGCGAACTGAGGCCGGCCAAGAAGCACGGCAACATTCCCCTGTGATGACTGCCGCGAGCCCCCACCCATGCTGACCGCGGCCATCGTCAAGGCGCTGCAGATCTACGGCATCACCATCGTCATCTCGCTGCTCGTCGCGCTGCTGATCAAGGTGCTGGTGGCGGCCACCGCGCGCCTCGAACGCGCCGCGCTGAGCGACGTGCCGACGGGAACGGTCTGCCCGGTCGGCTACGGCATTCCCGAGGACGACGTCGCCGCACTGTCGGCGGGGATTTTCGTCGCCCTCGGGCCGCATCGCATCCTGCACATCTCGCCCACCCGTCATGGCTGGGCCAGCGGTGCGCGCGCCGCCCAGCATTCCCATCCGCCGCGAGCCAGATAGCCCACAGGAGCAGATATGCCAAGACAATTCAAGGTAACGGTCAATGGCCGCGAGTACGAGGTCAGCGTGCTGGAAATCACTTCGCCACCGGCTGCCACGGCGCCGCAAGCGGCAGGCGCTGTGGCAACTGCGCCTGCGGCGCCCACCGCTGCGGCTGCGATGCCTGCCGCCGGTGCCGGCGACATCCTCGCCGGGATGGGCGGCGTGGTGATCGAAGTCCATGTCAGCGTCGGCCAGACGGTGCAGGCGGGCGATCGCCTGCTGGTGCTGGAAGCCATGAAGATGAAAGCGCCGGTGGTTGCCACGCAGGCCGGCAGGATCAGCCGCGTGCTGGTCGCTCCGCGCGACGCCGTCGTCGGCGGCCAGGTGCTGGTGACCATCGCTTGAAGCGCATGCGCGCATCGCCGCTGGCGCAGTGCCCGGCGCGGGCCGCGGCCGGCTGACGGGCATGGACGGCATCAATTTTCTCGACCTGTTCCAGGGCATCGCCACGCTGACGGCGGCCGAGCCGAAAATCATGTTCGGCCGCATCTTCCTCATGCTGCTGGGCTTTACGCTGATCTATCTGGGCTCGCGCAACATCCTCGAACCCCTGCTGATGATTCCCATGGGGCTGGGCATGTCCTCGGTCAATGCCGCGGTGATGTTCCTCGACAGCGGCAAGGCCGGCACCCTGTTCGTCGACCCGCTGCTGACCGATCCCTCCCAGTTGATCAACATGATGCAGGTGAACTGGCTGCAGCCGGTGTATACCCTGACCTTCAGCAACGGCCTGATCGCCTGCCTGGTGTTCATGGGCATCGGCGTGCTGCTCGATGTCGGCTACGTGATGGCGCGGCCCTTCCAGAGCATCTTCATCGCCCTCTTCGCGGAAATGGGCACCTTCGTCGTCTTCCCGCTGGCCATCGGCCTCGGCCTCACCGAACGCGAGGCCGCCTCGGTGGCCACCATCGGCGGCGCCGACGGGCCCATGGTGCTGTTCACCTCGCTGGTGCTGGCCAAGCACCTCTTCGTCTCGATCACGGTGGTCGGCTATCTCTATCTCGGCCTGACTTACGGCGCCTATCCCTACCTGATCAAGTGGCTGGTGCCGAAACACATTCGCGGCATCAGCATGGCCGACGACCGCGGGCCGCCGATCAGCCGCTCGCAGAAACTGATTTTCGCGGTGGTGGCCTGCACCTTGCTGTGCCTGCTGTTCCCGGTTGCGGCGCCCCTGTTCTTCTCGCTGTTCGTCGGTGTCGCCGTGCGCGAAAGCGGCATCGAATCCTTCAGCAAGCTGCTGGGCGAGACCATTCTCTATGGGGCGACCTTTTTCCTCGGCCTGACGCTGGGCGTGCTGTGCGAGGCCAACACCCTGCTCGAGCCGACGGTGTTGAAGCTCCTGCTGCTGGGCATGCTGGCCCTGCTGGTCTCGGCCCTGGGCGGCCTGCTCGGCGGCTACCTGCTGTACTTCTGGTCCGGCGGCAAGTTCAACCCGATCATCGGCATCGCCGGTGTCAGTTGCGTGCCGACCACCGCCAAGATCGTGCAGAAGATCGCCTCCGAGGCCAACCCGGGAGCGATCATCCTGCCTCAGGCGTTGGGCGCGAGCATCAGCGGCGTGATCACCTCGGCCATCATCGCCGCCGTGTTCATCTCGCTGCTGCGCTAGCCGCGCGAGTTTTTCAGGAATGCAGCTTGGGGGTCGGCAGCGACAAGCCGCGAATCACGCCGACAAGGCCGCGCCAGAGTATCGGCAAGAGCCAGACGCTGAGAGCCAGCAGCAGCAACAACATGCCCAGCATCAGCCAGGGATGCGCGATCACCAGCCACAGCCAGACCAGGGCCAGGGCATCCTCGCCCAGCGACGCGCCGACATTGCTGAAAGGCTCGGGCGAGGCATTGATGATGGCGCGCGCGCCGGCCTTGGTGAAATGGCTGCTGGCTGCCAGCGTGCCGCCGAGAATCGCGATCGCGGTCTGCCATTCGACGCCTTGCCCGCCGAACACCATCGCCGCCAGCGCCGCGCCGGCAGGTATGCGGATAAAGGTATGCACGGTGTCCCACAGCGAATCGAGCAAGGGAATCTTGTCGGCGAAAAACTCGACGCTCAGCATCAGGCCGGCGGCGCCCAGCACCCAGGGGTCTTGCAACAGGCGCAAGCCCTCGGGCAGCACAATCCAGCCGAGCTGCCCGGCCATGCCGATGACAAACAGCGTCGCATAGAGCCGCAGTCCCGATGCCCAGCCGAGGCCGGCGGCAAGGGCCAGCAATCCGGCGAGGTCCAGCGGCAATTGGGCGGTATCCATGATCGATGCTCCGGGTTCGGGAAACGTCACACGGCTCCACTATAGCCCCTGAGCGGAATACCTCAAGGCCGGCACGCCTTGCTGCCATCGCGGCGGCGTCAATCCGGGTCCGTCGCCGAGGTCCCGGCGGGACTCCGAATCGTGGCAGTTGGAGACTGCGAATCCACCCGCATGCCTCGTCTCCTGCGAACGACGCAAACACGAACGCACACCTAGCGCTCACGGCGGCAAGCTCCATCCGCAGTATATGAAACACGCAAAAAACAATTGAAGGCCCGCCCCCCATCCCCCCTCACGGGGGGGGCTACTGATCGGGTCGCTTCGCTCGACTAACACCCGTCGCTCCGAACACGTTATGTCACGCTAAATTGCGGCACACTGTAAGCATTGGAGGGCTGGCCCGACCAAGCGAGAAGCCACCGGAGACACGCATGCACGCCACCCTGCACCTGCTGAAGCAAACCAATTTTCCCGCCCTGCGACGACGCAGCATTGAAACCCTGCAACTGAACCTCGGCTACCGCTGCAACCAAAGCTGCGTGCATTGCCACGTCAATGCCGGGCCGAATCGCAGCGAAGAAATGACGGCGGAAACCGTCGATGCGGTGATCGAGTTCCTTTCCTCCAGCCCGGACATCACCACAGTCGACCTGACGGGCGGCGCGCCGGAACTCAACCCGGAATTTCGCCGCCTGGTGATCGCCGCGCGCGCGCGCGGCCTGCGCGTCATCGACCGCTGCAACCTGACGATTCTGGAAGAGCCGGGATTCGAGGACATGGCCGCCTTCCTCGCCGGGCACCGGGTCGAGATCGTCGCCTCGCTGCCCTGTTATCTCGAGGAAAACGTAGACCAGCAGCGCGGCTCCGGCGTGTTCGAGAAAAGTCTGCGCGGCCTCGGTCAGTTGAACCGGCTGGGCTATGGTCGCGCGGGCAGCGGCCTCAATCTGAACCTGGTCTACAACCCCCAGGGCCCCAGCCTGCCGCCGCCGCAGGGCGCACTGGAAGCGGCCTACAAGCAGCACCTCGGCAAGAACTTCGGTATCGAGTTCAATCAATTGTTCACCCTCGCCAACATGCCGATCAAGCGCTTTGGCAGCATGCTGATCTCGAAAGGGCAATTCAACGCCTACATGAACACGCTGCGCGCGGCGCACAGCGACGACAACCTGTCCGAGGTCATGTGCCGCAGCCTGATCAGCGTCGATTGGCAGGGCTATCTGTATGACTGCGACTTCAACCAGCAACTCGGCCTGAGCCTGACGGACCGGGCCGGCGCCCGCCTGCACATCACCGCAGCCAGCACCGAACAGCTCGACGAACTGCCGATCCGCGTTGCCGATCATTGCTACGGCTGTACCGCCGGCCAGGGCTCGAGCTGTGGCGGCGCGCTCGGCGCCGATGCGGCGGCGGCACCGACTTGCGGCCTCTGATCACACGCGCCACGCGCCGGCAGGCTTCAATTAGGCCCCGAAAGGCGCGAACTCCGCTAGGCTAGGCCCACGGATTCCGACAGGAGCAGACCATGGCAGATCTTCAACTTCGCAACGTCGATGCCTGCGTCTTCGACGCCTACGGCACCTTGTTCGACTTCAACAGTGCGGCGATAGCGGCCCGCGATGAATTGGGTGACGACTGGCAGCGCCTCTCGGAGTTGTGGCGACTGAAACAGCTGCAATACACCTGGCTGCGCGGTTTGGCGCAACACCATGCGGATTTCTGGCAAGTCACCGGCGATGCGCTGGATTTTGCGCTGGCGACGCTGAAAATCGAGCGGCCGGGCTTGCGCGAGCGCCTGATGCAACTCTATCTCGAACTCAAGACCTATCCCGAAGTCCCGGCCATGCTGCAGACCCTGAAGGCACGCGGCTTCAAGCTCGCCATATTGTCCAACGGCTCGCCGTCCATGCTCGAAGCCGTGGTAAAAAACTCCGCGCTCGAAAGCGTTTTCGATGGCGTGTTCTCGGTCGAAGCGGTTGGCGTGTACAAGCCGCATCCCTCGGTGTATGCGCTGGCCGCCAAGAGCCTGAACCTCGAACCCGCGCGCATCTGTTTTCTCTCGTCCAACGGTTGGGATGCCTTCTCGGCCAAGGCCTTCGGCTTTCAGACGCTCTGGTGCAACCGCTTTGGCCAGGCGCCGGAACGGATTCCGGCGACGCCGGATGGCGAGATTCTCGATCTTTCCGAACTTCCGGGATTGCTCACGCAATAGCCACGGCCGGCGCAAGCTGGCGGCGCGTTTCCTGCCGCCCTTGCCGTGGATTGTTCGCGGCTATCAATAACGTTCGTTGCTGTCCCACATGTCGGGCGCGAAGCGCAACACCTGGTTGCGGCCCCGCGACTTGGCCTGATACAGCGCCACATCGGCAAACTTGACCACCTGCCAGAAGGTGTCGGAGTCACTCGGAAACTCGGCGACGCCGATCGAGATGGTTTTTTGCAGCACGCCGCCGGCCAGGGGAACCTTGGTCGCCTCGACTTCGACGCGAATTTTCTCGGCCACCTCCATCGCGACGTCGGCGCCGGTATCCGACAGCACCAGCAAAAACTCCTCGCCGCCATAGCGCACCGCCAGATCCGAACTGCGCACATTGCGCATCAGGAGGTCGGCCAGGGTCTTGAGCACCTTGTCGCCCGCCTCGTGACCGTGGGTATCGTTCACCTGCTTGAAGAAATCGAGGTCGAGCATCAGTACGGAGAACACGCTTTTGCGTCGCTGGCTGCCGCTCACCAGGGTGCTGACGTACTCCTCGAGGAAGCGGCGGTTGTGCATGCCGGTCATAGGATCGCGCAAGGCATTCTCGCGCAGGTGTTCCATCAGGCGCTTGGCTTCCAGCACCGGGCCCGCCTCGCGCAGATAGACGGCGACAAACGGCACCATCAGGCGCGCCAGCGAGGCCTCGTCCTCGGCGATGACAATCTGCACCACGCAGCCCGCCGAACCCGACTGCGTGATCGGCAAACAGATGTGGGTGTCGCCCTTCGCCTCGGGACGGAACATGGTGCACAGGCCGGGGAAGTCCACGGCGTTCACTTCACGGGTCGTACGTTTCGCACGGCAGAAACTCGCATCGAGCGTTGCTTGCAAGTCGCAGTAGCGGCAAGGCGCATCGATCTCGCCATCGACCAGAATCGGTGTCATGCGGTTCTTGCTGGAGGCAATTTCGTAGATGGTGAAACGCTTGAAGTCGTATTTGACGCGCAGGATATCGGCCAGGCGCTGGTAGATTTCGATCTTGGTCTGGTCTTCTTCGATGGCCTGCTTGAATTGCGAGACCTCGACCAGACTTTCGACCATCTCGGTGGTATGCACCAGCTGGTTTCCGCTTTCAGTCACCTGGTGCCCCATCAACTGGGCAACCCGGGTGCGGATGGTGGTCATCTCGCGCTCGAGAAACTCCATCAGACGATTGATGTTGATCGCAATGTCGCCCACTTCATCCGATCCATGCTGGCTGATGCGGCCCGAGAAATTGCCGCCGACCGCCTGCGAAGTAACTTGCTGAACGGCTTTCGCGGTTTCCGACAGCGGATTCATCATGCGCCGCACCAGCGCCAAAGAAGCCAGCGCGGCAGCAAGCACCGCCAGGCTCACCGCGAAGATCGCGACAATGGCCTGGCGGCGCATTTCGACCATGGAGATGTCGATGCTGACGGCACCCAGCACGGTGCCGGAACTCACTGCGTGGCACTCCAGGCAATTGGGTGTGCCCTGACCGTTGGCGACATAGGGAATCACCGCGTGGAGCGTCAGGTCACCATCAGCATCGATGACTTCGAAGCTTTCCTTGCCGCTCGCCAAGGCGGATTCGACGCTTTTGATCACGCGTGTTTCGCTGGCCAGACCCGGTCCGTATTGTTTGATCACTTCCGGCCCGCGCACGATCTGCAGGTTTTTTACGCCGGGCACCGAAGCAAGCCGTGCCAGAAACTGCTGGCGCTTGTCTATCGTGCCATTGATCATGCTCTCGGTCAGGCCCACCTTGACCGTCTCGGCCACCGACCGGGCATGGCGCTCGGTGGTATAGACCGAGAAATAGTAAAAACTCAAGGCGGAAAGCCCCGTCAGCACCACGACCAGAACAGCCAGGATGCTGACGAAGTACATCACGAATTTGGTGGTGAGTTTCATGCGGATAGGGCTGTTGCCCTTGCGATTCGTATGCCTAACGTAATAATACTTGCATACGACAAATTGCCACAATCTAATTATGGTAATTTTTGCGGGGGCGCCTGTTCCGCTGACAAACCCAGGCTTTCCTTCAGACAGGCCGGGCAAAGGCAACTGGTTGTCGCCGAGGATGCGAATTCGATACTCGCTGGCAGCGGCATCAGCGGCGGCAATTGCGCGCACCAGCACTCGGTATCGCCGGCTTCCATGCCACAGCGAAACTGCGCACCGCAGAGCGAGCAGCTACTGGTCGGTCTCTCGTCCGTCGCCGCTGCAATCAATTCAAGACGTACCACCACCAAACCGCCGGCACGCCGCACGCAATACACTCATCTGGCGGCGATAGCTGTTGCAGCCGGCGCAGATCCAGACATGCAGGCGCAAGCCGATACGCTCGGAGAAGGACAGCGCGCGATCCTGCTCTTGCGACATCAATTCCGTCGCTTGTCTGCAGCTCAGCATCTCAAGCTCCCTCTCCGGCAAACCATTTGGTTTCAAGACAAGTGCGCAGGCTCATTCGAGCACGGTGCAGCACCACCCAGCAGTTAGACGAGCTGATGCTGGCTTCCTTACAGATCTCGTCGGTCTCCAGGCCGAGAAATTCACGCATCATGAAGACGCGCGCGGTCCTTTCAGGCAACAGATCGAGGCAGGCTTCGAACACGGCCCAGAACTGCTGCTGTTCGAAGGACGCCTCGGGATCGGCCCAGCGTCCCGGTCGCGCCGTTTCCTGCCAGTGCCCGCGCCGATCGAAGAGTGCATCGGTGAGGTCGTCGCCGGCATCGTCGTCGGACAGGCCGCTCGCGGAAATTTCGCGGCTCTGGCTGCGAATGATGTCGATGATCTTGTTGCGCAGGATCGAGATCAGCCATGTCTTGTAGGACGACCGGCTCTGGAAGCGATCGCTGCCCACCAGAGCCGCCAGCATGGTCTCCTGCACCGCGTCTTCCGCTGCGCCGGCATCGCGCAGCTGGAGTCGGGCGAAACGCAACAAATCGGGGCGCAGTGCGCTCAGTTCGGCTTGACGGTCCAGATCCATGGGGCTCGCTTGATATTCAGACAGTGTGCATTTTCACTCATGATGACAATTACCGCCATACGCGATTGAAGTGTAAGGAATCCGGCACGCCGGCCGACTCAAAATTCATGGCAGAAGAAAACGCCCCAGGCCCTGGAACAAGGCCAACGCCGCAAGAGGGCCCGCCTCCCGCCATCCCTTCCCTCGCGGGGAGGTCATCGATTTGCTCGCTTTGCTCAACGCTCCGCCGTCGCCGCGAACGAGTTGTTTCACGCAAACCGCAAGGAGTCATGCCAGGCACAGCGCCATGGGTGCTGACAGCAGCGCACAAGAAGCACCGACTCTCTTGCACACCTGAAAGGAGACACGCATGAACCGTCGCAACTGGATCTTCAGCGTTTCCGGCCTGATGGCCGTGGCGCTTCCCTTTGCCGCCACCGGCGCCAAATCCGGCTTTCCCTTGAACAAGACCCGGCAGGAATGGAAGCGGCTGCTGGCGCCGGCGGCCTATCGCGTGTTGTTCGAGGAAGGCACCGAAGCTCCTGGCAGCAGCCCGCTCAATGCGGAAAAGCGTGCCGGCACCTTCGTCTGCGCCGCCTGCGAGCAAGCCCTGTTCGACAGCGCCCACAAATACGAAAGCGGCACCGGCTGGCCCAGCTTCTGGCAGCCGCTGGCCGGCGCGGTGGGCACATCCACCGACTTCAAGCTCATCTTGCCGCGCACCGAGTACCATTGTTCGCGTTGCGGTGGCCATCAGGGCCACATATTCGACGACGGCCCGCAGCCCACCGGGAAGCGCTACTGCAATAATGGCGTGGCACTGAAATTCGTCGCCAAAGGCGCCCCCCTGCCGGAGTTGCGGACATGAAACTACCCAAGCTGATCAAGATCCTCGCGCTCGGCGTCCTCGCTGCCGGTGCCACTCAGATCGCGATCTCGGCGGCGCCGACCGCCGACGCGCCTGCCACCAAAGTCGCCGACGCGAAAAGCGCGACCGCCATTTTCGCCGGCGGCTGCTTCTGGTGCAGCGAAAGCGATTTCGAAAAAGTTGCCGGCGTCATCGCAGTCGACTCAGGCTATACCGCCGGCAAGCAGGAACGCCCCACCTATGAGGAAGTGAGTTCCGGTGCGACCGGGCATACCGAGGCGGTGCGGGTGACCTACGATCCGCAGAAGGTCAGCTACCCGCAACTGGTCGAATACTTCTGGCGAACCATTGATCCTACGGTCAAGGACAGTCAGTTCTGCGATCACGGTTCGCAGTATCGCAGCGGCATCTACTGGCAGAATGAAGCCGAGCGCAAGGTGGCCGAGGCCAGCCGCGAGGCACTGGCCAAGAGCGGAAGATTCAAGACCATACACACCGAACTTGCGCCGGCCTCGACCTTCTGGCTTGCGGAAACCTATCATCAGGATTACTACAAGAAAAATCCGGTGCGTTACCACTACTATCGCGCCTCCTGCGGCCGCGACTCGCGACTGGAGAGGCTCTGGGGCAGCAAGTGAGGAAAATCCCGATGGGCAGTGCGCCAGCCGGCGGCAACGGCGGACTGGCGGGTCTTATCCGTTGCCTGGCCGTGGCAACCGCCATGCTGCCCTTCACCGCCCAGGCGCAGGAAATGAATGGCTTCGATTTGAAGGGCTCCCTGATTCCGATCGAGCAGATTCATTCCGGCGGCCCGCCGAAGGACGGCATTCCGGCCATCGACAAGCCGGATTTCCTCAGCGCGGGCTTTGCCGCCTTCCTGCGCAACGACGACACGGTGCTCGGCATGACGCGTGCAGGGATTTCCCGCGCCTATCCGCTACGCATACTGAACTGGCACGAAGTGGTCAACGACCACTATGGCAAGGACCCGGTAGTGATCAGCTTCTGCCCCTTGTGCGGCACCGGCGTCGCCTTCGACGCCCGAATCGATGGGCGCGCGCTGAGCTTTGGCGTCTCCGGCCTGCTCTACAACAGCGACGTGCTGCTCTATGACCGGCAGACGCAATCCCTCTGGTCGCAACTGCTGGGGCAGGCCATCAGCGGCCCGCTCAAGGGGCGCCGCCTGAGCATGCTGGCGCTGACCCAGACCTCCTGGGCCGACTGGCGCAAGGCGCATCCGGCGACACAGGTGCTATCGACCAATACCGGGCAGGCGCGGCCCTACCTGCGCGATCCCTACGCCGGCTACGAGCAGACGGAGGAGTTGATGTTTCCGGTGGAGTTTCGTGCCGCCGGCTTTCATCCGAAGGAACGCGTGCTGGGCGTCAAGATCCGCAAACAGGCGAAAGCCTATCCATTTGTCGAACTGGGCAAGACCAGCGGCGACTTCAGCGATCGCATCGGCGATGCGGTGGTGAATATTCGCTTCGATCGCGACGCGGCACGCGCCACGGCCCATGACAGCGACGGCAGACAATTGGCGGCGGTGGTCGGCTACTGGTTTGCCTGGTACGCCTTCAATCCCGCAACCGCCGTGTTCCACGCCGACCCATACTTGCCGAAACAATGAACGCCAGCCCGAGCCAAGCGGGTGCGCCGCTTTCAGCAGCGAGGATGGAGTGACGCCCGAGCTTTCCATCGTCATGCCGGTGCTCGACGAAGCCACGCATATCGTTGATCGCCTGCAGGCCCTGCAGACCATGCGCCGTGAGGGCGTCGAGCTGATCGTGGTGGATGGCGGCAGCAGCGACGACACGACGCGTCTCGCCGCCGCACTGGCCGACCGCGTGGTCACTGCGCCGCGCGGCCGCGCGGCGCAAATGAACTCGGGTGCCGCCGCCAGCCGAGGGCGTGTCCTGCTGTTCCTGCATGCCGACACGGCGCTGCCGGACAACGCGGCCCGCACCGTACTGGCGGCCGTCGGCACAAACCCGGCCTGGGGCCGCTTCGACGTGCGGATCGATGGCCACCA
>JAIPCT010000088.1 GCA_021738065.1 Burkholderiaceae bacterium | reverse complement strand
AGCAGGTTCTGTGCCGGCAAAATGGTCATGGCAGCGATCAAGGCGGCTTCGGCGGTGCTGTCCTGCGGCAGCACGAAAGCACGCGCCGCCTGTTGGTCCGGCCCCGCCTCCTGGCGAATCGCCGCACACATGGCGAGCGCACCGCGCACCGCGCGAAGATCGCCCGAGAGCGCCAGTTCGCCGGCGAATTCGTGAATATCCAGATCGGGCGCCTTCAGTTGCCCCGAGGCAATCAAAATACCCAGCGCAATCGGCAGATCGAAACGGCCGGATTCCTTTGGCAGATCGGCCGGGGCAAGATTGACGGTAATCCGCCGCTGCGGAAACTCGAAACCGCAATTCTGGATCGCGGCGCGCACCCGATCGCGTGCCTCCTTGACTTCGGTATCGGGCAGCCCGACCAGGGTGAATGAGGGCAGACCCGCGGCAAGATGGACCTCTACCGTCACTTCCGGGGCGGCTAGGCCCGCCAGCGCCCGCGAGCGAAGAACGGCAAGCGACATTCGCAGCCTTACTTCTGGCCGCTGTCCGCCTGAATCGGCTTGACGGTTGGCGCGCGGGCTTCCAGTTCCGCAAGTCGCGCTTCGAGCACAACAAGCTTCGCGCGCGCGCGGCTCAACACCTCGCGTTGCACGTCGAATTCTTCACGCGTCACCAGATCGAGCTTGGCAAACAAACCAGAGAGCACGACACGCAGGTTTTTCTCGACTTCGCCAGCCGGGGAGGCCGCTAGTAGCGAAGACACGCGGGCGGACATTTCATCGAGCATTCTGGGATTGATCATGGGTGGATTTCCGGCGGGGATCAGAAAGTCTAGCACAGCGCCATACGCCGCCATCGTCGCGCAAAAGCGTTGCACCACAATGGTGCGCGATGGCCCTGATCGGTGCTTGAGCTGGTGCGAAGCTCCGGAAATCGCGCTAATAAAATTCGTATCTCGTTGTTTATGCAGTTATATAAACGCTGGCATGGACTCTGCATAGGAATGGCAGCAGTTATTCCATCCCTTGACTTAGGAGCATCCAAATGCGTACTACTCTGATTGCTGTCGTCGCCGGAGCACTTTCCCTTCCCGCGTTCGTCATGGCTGCCGATGCCAGCCCGCACGCTTTCACCGGCAACGCCGGGCTGGTTTCCAACTATGTGTTCCGTGGCATCAGCCAGTCGGGTGGTAAGGCCGCGCTGCAAGGTGGCTTCGACTACGCCCATGCCAGCGGACTCTACGCCGGCACCTGGGCGTCGAACGTTAACTGGGTGACCGACAACTACGGCGGCACCGGCTTGCCTTCGGCTTCCAACAGCCTGGAGATCGACGTTTATGGTGGCTACAAGGGCGCGATCACGGACGACGTCGGTTTCGATGTCGGCTTGATTACCTACAACTACCCGGGCAGCAACACCACGGTCGGCGGCACTTTCCTCAAACCGGACACCACCGAGGTATACGGCGCGCTCAGCTGGAAGTGGCTGACCGTCAAGTATTCGCATTCGACGACTGCCCTGTTTGGCTGGGGAAAAACCAGCGGCGCGCTGAACAAGACCAGCGGTAGCGGCTACCTGGAAATCAATGGCGCTTTCGATCTCGGCGACGGCTGGGGCATCAACGCCCATGTCGGCGACCAAAAAATCAAGGGCAATGGTCCGGCCTCCTACACAGACTACAAGCTTGGGGTCAGCAAGGACGCTGGTTATGGCGTTTTCGGTCTCGCCGTGACCGGCTCCAGCTCAAATGGCAGCTGCACCGCAGGCGCGCCTACCAACGCCGCAGTCGACGTGTACTGCTGGGGCACGGCACCGGGCAAGTCGGCGTACGACGCGGGCAAGTCGGCTGTCGTGCTGAGTTTTTCCAAGGCGTTCTGAGCTTTGCCAGAGCAGCCCGACCCAAGTTGTCAATATCAGAAAGGAAGCTGTCATGAAACTTGTCACCGCCATCATCAAGCCCTTCAAGCTTGACGAAGTCCGCGAGGCACTTGCCGCCGTCGGCGTGCAGGGAATCACCGTCACCGAGGTCAAGGGCTTCGGCCGGCAGAAAGGGCATACCGAGCTCTACCGCGGCGCCGAGTATGTGGTTGATTTTTTGCCCAAGGTCAAAATTGAAGCCGCTATCCGCAACGACTTGCTGGAACAGGTCATCGAAGCCATCGAAAAGGCGGCGAGCACCGGCAAGATCGGCGACGGCAAGATTTTTGTCTTCGATGTCGAACAAGTCATCCGCATCCGCACCGGCGAGACCGGTGAGGAAGCCCTTTGAGGGAGAACACGATGAAACGCTATATTGCCATTTTGCTGGCCGCGATTTCGGTCAGTTTCAGCGCCAGCGGATTTGCCGCCGATGAACCGGCCGCTGCCGCAACGGCAGCCGTGGTTGAAGCCGCCGCGGCCCCAGCCGCAGCTGTGGTAGCCACTGTCAATAAGGGCGACGTCGCCTGGATGCTGGTGGCCACCCTGCTCGTCGTTTTCATGGCGGTGCCTGGCCTGGCTTTGTTCTATGGCGGGCTAGTACGGGCCAAGAACATGCTGTCGGTGCTGATGCAGGTGCTGGTGGTGTTCTCGCTGATTACTGTGTTGTGGGCGGTGTACGGGTACAGCCTGGCCTTCGGCGGCGAGGGTGTCGTTATCGGCTCGCTGGATAAACTCTTCCTCAGCGGCATCAACGGTGACAGCCTGGCGGATACCTTCTCGCCAGCGGCCAAGCTGCCGGAGTATGTGTTCATTGCCTTCCAGGCGACTTTCGCCGCCATCACCTGCGCGCTGATCGTCGGCGCCTTCGCCGAGCGCATCAAGTTCTCCGCCGTGCTGCTGTTCTCGGTGTTCTGGTTCACCTTCTGCTACCTGCCGATCGCGCACATGGTCTGGGGTGCCGGTGGCTACCTGCTGGGTCTGGGCGCACTGGACTTCGCCGGGGGTACCGTGGTGCATATCAATGCCGGTGTCGCCGGTCTGGTCGGCGCCTATCTGGTGGGCAAGCGCATCGGCTACGGCAAGGAAGCCATGGCGCCGCATTCGCTGACCTTCACCATGATCGGCGCCTCGATGCTGTGGGTCGGCTGGTTCGGTTTCAACGCCGGCTCCAACCTTGAGGCAACCTCAGGGGCCGCGCTGGCCTTCCTCAACACGCTGTTGGCTACTGCCGCGGCAACACTGGCTTGGACCGGCGCCGAGGCGATGGTCAAGGGCAAGCCGTCGATGCTGGGTGGAGCTTCCGGCGCGGTTGCCGGCCTGGTCGCGATCACACCGGCTTGCGGCTCGGTCGGTCCGATGGGGGCAATCGCGATTGGTCTCGCCGCAGGCGTGATTTGCCTCTGGGGTGTCAACGGGCTCAAGCACATGCTCGGTGCCGATGATTCGCTGGATGTGTTCGGCGTGCATGGCGTGGGTGGCATTCTCGGCGCGCTGCTGACCGGCGTCTTCACCTCGCCCTCCCTGGGCGGTACCGGAGCGGCCGATTTCTCGATCGCCCACCAAGTCTATGTTCAGGCGCTGGCCGTCGGCATCACGATTCTCTGGTCGGGAACCATCGCCTTCATCGGTTTCAAGCTGGCGGACGTACTGGTTGGCTTGAGGGTGCCCGAGGACGAAGAGCGCGAAGGTCTCGACATCACCTCACACGGCGAATCGGCCTATCGCTTCTAACACCGAACCGACCCCCGGCCTCGGTGCCGGGGATCAAGAGTCTTGGTATTTGCTGATGTTTTTTCTTCGGGCACCGCGGGTGCCCGAAGTTTTTTGGAAGGTCAGCGGGCAAGCACCACGACGATCGCCATGGCAGCGCTTGCGACGAACAAGGCGAGCACTGCCGAAAGCCAGCGAAGCTGAAGGCGATGCGCCTCGACACGTTTGACAAGTTCGGTGTTTTGCTCTGCCAGGGCCTTGATCAAGCCGGTCGAAGCGCGCATCTGTTGCTGGAGTTCCGCCACACCCGCTTCAAGCGATGCGAGTTGCGTTCGCAACTTTTCATTGGCGTCTTCCGCTCCCGCTGCGCCGCTCGGTGCCAACGGCGGCTGATCAGGCGCCGGTTTGTTGGTAACTGCGCTCCAAAGTTTCTTCGCGCCATCGGCGACAACCGGGGCCGTGCTGATGACATCGCCCCAGGGAACAGTCTTGAGTAGCGTCAGCCAACCGATAGCCATTGGTGTACCTTGGTAGCCCTCTCCTGCAAGCTTAGGAGCCGGTGGATATCGCGCAATGCACGTGTCGAGTGCCGCCGCAATCTGGAAATAGAACCCGTATCGAGCTTTGTCCGCTCAATACTGCCACGAGCCGCGGTCGCCGTCGAGTTCAGACGGCTGTGTTCTTTCCGGCCTCGGCAATTCGGCGCTGAGCCTGCTCGAGTCGCTGCTTCTCGGCGATCACCTTGTTGGCATAGGCCTGCTCTTCGTCATCCAGTGCGCCGTTGTAATACTGCAGCCCCGCCATCAAACCGCCCTGCCGGCGGATGAACTCCTGCAGGATATGGGTACCCATTTGCACGTTGGCGATGGGATCGAGAAACGGACTGTCGGTGTCGGCAGAAACTTTAAGCGCCTTGTCCTGATGGTAGCGCGGGATGATCTGCATCAAGCCTTGCGCGCCCATGGGGCTTTGGGAGAAAGGATTGAACCTTGATTCGATGCTGATCACCGCAATGATCAGCAAAGGGTCGAGTCCGCGTTCGCGGGCCGCCGCCTGAACTGCTTTGAACACCGGCTCCAGCGCATCGGCCGAGACACGATAACGCTGCGAGACTTGATCAAGCGCAGCTTCCATGGCAGGTGTCAGTGAATCCGTCACTGCCACCATCCGCGCCACCTGTGCAGGGGGCTTTGCGACTGCCGAAATGCTCTGTCGCCCACCATCCTCGGCTTGATGGCTCAGGAAGTTGTTTGCGAGTCCGGCGGCGAGCACGAGCAGAAGTGCCAGGCCGAGGGTCGCGACATCGAGATGCAGATAATTCAGAAAAGAACTGAGGCGTGGCGTGACCAGGCTGTTATTGCTTAATGTTGCCGACATGATTTCTCCTTTTCCCGGATCAGTGCGGTGCGCCTTCAGCCTTGCGGCGATTACAGCAAACGTGCGAAGGGCGGCGACTGAAACTTGAGGACAGAGCACTATCAGCCACTACCACTGAAACTTCGGCGACGCGTCGGAGACATGTCGCTTTCGGTAGCGCTCACCTTGTCAGGGTGGGCTGATTCCTGGACTTCAGGATTACCCGGCACGGATCGCGTCGGGTTGTGAAACCAGCCCGGAAGGGCTGTGTAAATGGACTCCGAAGGCTGCTTATGCAATCTTCGGCGCGGGTTTGGTGGCCGCAGCCACCGCGAAATTGGCTTCTGCCATTTCGGTAATTTGCTTGGCGGTCCGGCTCAGTTCCTTGTAGGCTGAATTCACTGCCGAGAGGGACGTACGAAATGCACTCAATGCGAGATCCGAACCGGCTGGCGCATTCTTGACCATCGTGTCCAATGCGAGATCGAGGTCTGTGTTGATCTCGGAAAGTCTGGCGTCAACCACGTCGCTCAGTGCCTCCTGGGTCTGGACAGTAATATCAAGGACGCGGCGAGAGTAAGCGTTCAGGGTGCCGAGGTCGGGCCGGGCCAGGGTCGCCTGCAGCGACACCATGTCTTGCACATCCTTGGCGGCAAGCCAGTTGCGGCTAGTGCTCGTGCCTTCTTCGAGCAAACTGCGCGCTGCATTCAGGTTCAGGGCGGCTACCCGCTCAGCGCCGGAAAATGCTGCCTGGGCGAAGGTGGTGAAGGTCTCGACACTGGCGCGATTGGCGCGAACGAACTGCTCGGGAAGCTGGTACATGATGAACTCCTGGATAGCGAATTGGTTTGTGGCCGGTGTCCTGGCTCGGTCCGTAAAACTCCTTGATTAAGGTTTGGTGCACCGCAATAACGCGGCATTGTATTGAGTACGAGGGGTTTGTCAAGACAAAATGTTGCGGCGCAATAGCGGTTTGGGGTCAAAAACCCCTGTAAAAATCGGCCTTTTGATAGCGCTGATTCATTCTTGCGCTCGCCACGTTTGTTTATCAAAAGCTCACCCAAACATCAACGGCGACCAATATCTTCTTTAAATCATAGGGATGCTGCCAACACATCCCCGGAAGCGGTGACATAAAAAAACCCGGTCTTGCGGCACCGGGTTGAATCCAATTCTTGCGAATCGGAGGAGGAGAGCAACATTCTAGGTCGGTCTTCCGTTCGTGTTTAGGCGTAATGCTCTAGGAACGGTCAGGTTGCTTGTGGTGATTCGACGCCTGACGAAACTTGTCGAGTTGCCATCGCGATTGGCAATTGGAAGGTATTGCTCAGTCTTCCTTGGTCACCACTGCTGTGCTTGCTGACCGCCGATCCGATTTCTCGCAATCCGGCGCGGATCATTTAGAACTCAGCAGAATCGCTCTCGTCGCGAGAACGCGCTGAACCGGCGACGGGCGGTTCTTCACGCATGAGTACGAGCATCAGACGAATGCCCAGTACGGCATTCCCGACCGCCATGCCGGCAATCAACAGGGCAGCAAAAGTCGTCAGCGCGTAGTTGCGAGCTATCCAGGCGAGCACGGTGGATAGCAGATTGAAAACCATCATCAACCAGAATGCCGGATTGCGCGGTTGGTAGAGCCTGGACAGTTTCATGCGGCCGTACTCCGCAAAAATGATGAGCGAATCAGACCGTCGTGCCGACTGCCCGGCCAATCAGGGATACCCATCGACAGGTAGTTTGCTGTCATTCCCGACCTGTCGGCGCCGTCTCGCCAGCGCCGACTTTTGAGCAGGCCCGCCAGGAGGTCGGCAGGGTCAAATCAGGCCGATGAACCCATCAGAAGCCCGGCGAAGAACACCAAAGGCTACAGCCTTCTGACCTATATATCGATATTGCGCGCGTACAGCGCGTTCGACTCGATGAAAGCGCGGCGCGGTTCGACGTTGTCACCCATCAGGGTCGTGAAAATTTCATCGGCAACAATGGCGTCGTCGATCTGAACCCGCAGCAAACGGCGTACCGCCGGATCCATGGTGGTTTCCCATAGCTGGCCGGGATTCATTTCCCCCAGGCCTTTGTAGCGTTGCTTGCCCAGACCGCGCTCAACCTCATTCAGCATCCACTTCATGGCGTCGGCAAAACTGGTCACGGCCAGCGATTTCTCTCCGCGCCGAATCACCGCGCCAGCGCCCATCAAGCCGGCAATCATCTCGGCCGTCCGGCGAATCTGCAGATAGTCTCCCGAATGCAGAAAGTCCTCGTCGATGCGGCCCGTTCGCAAGTTGCCATGGCGCATGCGAATCACTGCAAGCATCCAGCGTTCGTGCTTATCGTCGAAACGCGATTCGATGCTGACTTCCGGGGACAGGTGCGCGGCAATTCTGCGAGCGCTGTCGCGCGTGGCCGCTTCGCTCGAGGTGTCGACCGCGATGTCGTGGGCGAGCAAGGCGTGGAGTACTTCTCCATCGATGAAATCGGTCACCCGCCGGATCACGGCTTCGGAAAGCAGATAGGCGCGAGCCAAGGCACCCAGGGCCTCGCCTTCGACCACGGCGGCACCCGTGCGCGGCGTCAGTTGCGTACCGTCCAGCGCAAGACGCAACAGATGTTGATTCAGCTCGTGGTCGTCCTTGATATAGGTTTCGGACTTGCCGTGCTTGATCTTGTACAGCGGTGGCTGGGCGATATAAATATGCCCGCGCTCCACCAGTTCCGGCATTTGCCGATAGAGGAAGGTGAGCAGCAGCGTGCGAATGTGTGCGCCATCAACGTCCGCATCGGTCATGATGATGATGCGGTGATAGCGAAGTTTTGCAATATCAAAGTCCTCGGTTCCGATGCCGCAACCGAGCGCGGTGACCAGCGTCACGATCTGCTCGCTGGAAATGACCTTGTCGTAGCGGGCCTTTTCGACGTTGAGTACTTTGCCGCGCAGCGGCAGAATCGCCTGGAACTTTCGATCCCGACCCTGCTTGGCCGATCCGCCGGCGGAGTCTCCTTCGACAATGTAGATCTCGCATAGCGCCGGGTCCTTCTCCTGGCAATCCGCCAGCTTTCCGGGCAGACCGAGGCCGTCGAGCACGCCTTTGCGCCGCGTCATGTCGCGCGCCTTGCGTGCCGCCTCGCGCGCGCGCGCCGCCTCGACGATCTTGCCGGTGATGATCTTGGCATCGAGCGGACGTTCCAGAAGGAAATCGGCAAGCTTTTGAGCGACCACTTCTTCGATGGCCGGACGGGCTTCCGAGGACACCAGTTTCATTTTGGTCTGAGAGGCAAATTTCGGATCGGGCATCTTGACCGACAGCACGCAGGCAAGACCCTCGCGCATGTCGTCGCCGGAAATCTCGACCTTGGCTTTCTTGGCGATCTCGTTTTCTTCGATGTACTTGTTGATGACACGAGTCATCGCGGCTCTCAGCCCGGTCAGGTGCGTACCGCCGTCTGATTGCGGAATATTGTTGGTAAAGCAGAGCACCTGCTCGGCGTAGGAGTCATTCCACTGCATGGCGACTTCGACATCGATATTGACGCCGTTCTGGACCGAGGTTCCGGATGAATGAAACACGGAAGGATGCAACACGGTCTTGGTGCGATTGATGTACTCGACGAAACCCTTGACCCCGCCGGAGAAAGCGAAATCCTCTTCCTTGACGCTGCGCTGATCGATCAGCTTGATCTTGACGCCATTGTTCAAAAAGGAAAGTTCGCGCAAACGCTTGGCGATGATGTCGTAATGAAACTCGACGTTCTCGAAAATCTCTTCGTCCGCCATGAAGTGAAGTTCGGTGCCTCTTTGCTCGGTGTCACCGAGAATCTTCAGCGGCGAAACCTCGACTCCGTTCTGGATTTCAATCACACGATCAGCCGCATGACCACGAACAAATTCCATGAAGTATTTCTTGCCGTCTCGGCGAATGGTTAGGCGCAACCATTTCGACAAGGCATTGACGCAGGATACGCCGACGCCGTGCAAGCCGCCCGAGACCTTGTAGGAGTTTTGATTGAACTTGCCGCCGGCATGAAGCACGCACATGACGATTTCGGCTGCCGAGCGCTTGGGTTCATGCTTGTCGTCGAACTTGACACCCGTTGGAATGCCGCGTCCGTTGTCTGTTACCGAAATCGAATTGTCGGTATGAATCGTGACAACGATGTCATCGCAATGGCCGGCCAGGGCTTCGTCGATGGCGTTGTCGACCACTTCAAATACCATGTGGTGCAAACCGGTGCCATCGGATGTATCACCGATGTACATGCCCGGACGCTTCCGTACTGCTTCGAGTCCTTCGAGCTGCTGAATGCTGGATTCGTCGTAGGCCGGCGAGTTCGTGGTATTGATCATAAATTTCTGTTCGCTATTGGTATCTAGATACGCATCGGCATCACGACATACTTGAATGTCTCATTGCCAGGAAGTACAAAAAGTGCACTGGAATTGGCGTCGGCCAGATGCAACTCGATCGTCTCGTTGCTGACGTTGTTCAGAACGTCGAGCAGGTAAGTTACGTTGAAACCCACATCCAGTGCTTCGCCACCATATTCAATTTCAATTTCCTCTTGCGCCTCTTCCTGTTCCGCATTGCTCGAGATTATCTTGAGGCTGCCAGCGCCGAGAACCAGGCGAACGCCACGAAATTTCTCATTGGTAAGAATCGCCGCACGCAACAGTGAAGCTGAAAGTGCGCTGCGAGACAGCTTTATCAGCTTGCTATGGTGCTGTGGAATGACGCGTTCATAATCCGGAAATTTTCCGTCTATCAGCTTGGAAACCAGCTCAATGTTGCCAAACTTGAAACGGGCCTGGGTCGGCGTCAGCGTAATGTCGAGAAGTTCGTCGTTGTCGGCTAGCTGGCGAGAAAGTTCCAGCACTGTTTTGCGCGGCAAAATCACCTCTATCGGCGTTGCGGTTTCCGCCAGGGTTTCAGAAGCATAGGCAAGACGATGTCCGTCTGTCGCGACCATGCGCAACTCATTGCCTTTGGCAACCAGCAACAAGCCGTTGAGGTAGTAGCGAATATCCTGTTGTGCCATGGCGTATTGAACCAGGGCAAGTTGGCGTTTCATCTTGCCCTGGGTTATCGATATCCGGGTTGGCTGTCCATCAACCAGGGTCATTCGAGGAAAATCTTCCGCCGGGAGAGTCTGCAGATTGAAACGACTCTTGCCGGCCTTCAACTGCAAACGCTTGTCGTCCAGCGCCAAACTGACTTCGGCAGTTTCAGGCAAGGAGCGCAGAATGTCTTGCAGCTTTCGTGCGGCAACCGTCATGGCGGCTTTTTCCAAACCAATCGTTGGCGTCTGGGTCGTGATCTGAATCTCGATATCTGTTGCCAACAATGTCAGTTTTTCGCCGTCCTTTTCCATCAACACATTGGAAAGTATGGGTAGGGTATGGCGCTTTTCGACGATGCCACACACCGACTGAAGAGGGAAAAGCAGCTGATCGCGTGGACCTTTAAATAGGAGCATATATAAATCTCTTAGTATTAATAAGGGCGAAAGCTTTCTGTGTGTAACAGGTTAATTTGTAATAAATACAACAAATTATAACGTGGATAAGCATGTTGAGAAACTCAGTGTCAGCTTGTGCGTCTTTGTGGATAAATTTCAGATGTCCGTTGTTGATCGGGCTTATCCACAATTCTTCAATAGCTTGTGCATTCGATTCGTACAGACACGCTAGCCTTTTATGGTTTGCATCAAGACGTGCAGGTCGTTGTTGAGACGGCTGTCTTTTCCACGCAAGTCGATGATAGTGCGGCAGGCGTGCATCACGGTCGTATGATCACGTCCGCCGAAAGCTTCGCCAATTTCTGGAAGGCTATGCGAGGTCAGTTCACGGGTAAGCCACATCGCAACCTGGCGAGGTCGGGCAATGGCTCGGGTGCGTTTCTGGGAATACATGTCAGCGACTTTGATCTTATAGAAGTCCGACACGGTTTTTTGCACGAGTTCAAGTGAAATCTGGCGGTTTGTTGCGCCAATGATGTCGCGCAAGGCTTCCTTGGCAACGTCAAGGTTGATTTCACGGTCATGAAACCGAGCGTAGGCAACCACGCGATTGAGTGCCCCCTCCAGTTCGCGAACATTGGAACGAAGATTCTTTGCGATAAGAAAAGAAACTTCGTCCGACACCGTAATGTGCTCGGCTTCGGCCTTTTTCTTGAGAATAGCGATGCGCATTTCAAGTTCAGGGGGTTCAATTGCAACAGTGAGTCCCCAGTCGAAACGCGAAACTAGGCGCTCCTCAAGTCCTTGAACGTCTTTTGGATAGGTATCGCAGGTAATGATGATTTGTTTTTTTGCCTCAACAAGCGCGTTGAAGGCGTAAAAAAACTCTTCTTGCGTCCGATCCTTGCGGTTGAAGAACTGGATGTCGTCAATTAGAAGCAGATCCAGCGAACGGTAGTAGCGTTTGAAGGCTTCGCGTGAATTCTGTTGAAAGGCGCGGACGACATCAGAAAAATAGTCCTCGGCGTGCACGTAGCGCACTTCCATTGTCGGATTGCTGGAATAAATTGAATTGCCAATTGCGTGAATCAGATGGGTCTTGCCGAGACCAACTCCGCCATAAATGAACAATGGGTTGTAGGAAACCCCGGGATTCATGGCGACCTGCTGTGCGGCAGCGCGTGCAAGATCATTCGCTCGCCCTGTGACCAGGGTATCGAAAGTGAACTCGGGATTGAGGCGGGTTTTTTCATACCCTGGATCAATCGACTTGTTGGAAAGCGACGGCGCTAGCGGTTTTGCCTCCGGCACTTCTTCATGACTGCTGACGGCGACTGGCGGCGCGTCGGCAACATGGTTGGCAACACCAAGATTGATATTGATCGGGGTCGAGAAGAACTCCAGGCCGAGGGCTTCGATCTGGGCCAGATAACGCTCCCGTACCCACTGCAGGACAAAGCGATTCGGTGCGACAAGACGGAAATGCGTCGGGCCTGTCTCGTCGTTTTCCAGGCGCAGCCCTTTGATCCAGGTGTTGAACTGCTGTGCAGGAAGTTCCTGCTCGAAGCGGTTCATGCAGGAGGACCAGAATTCACTCATTACGATTGGATAGGCTCGATGCGAAACGCGGTAGGATGTGATGGCACGAAATTCTTGTTATTGTGGCCGCCCGGTTGCTTGGGGTTGAGTCGCATTCTAGCGGTTTCGTCACGAGTTATCCACAGCCGTTCCGAGTTGATGTCCTTGACAAAGGGTCGGTAAAGCGCTGTAATCCCCCGTTTTTCTTAGTTCAGGGGATATTCCATGAAACGCACTTATCAGCCTTCGGTCGTGCGCCGTAAGCGCACCCACGGCTTCCTTGTGCGCATGCGTACCCGGGGCGGTCGTTCCGTAATCCGCGCACGCCGTGCCAAGGGCCGTCATCGTCTCGCAGTCTGAGCGCGCCGCTTTATTCACTCCTGGGCAGCGCCTGCATCGGCCGCAGGAGTTTTCTGCCGTCATGGCGGCCCGGCGGGTGGTTCGCAGCGGGGTTTTTGATCTCCACTACAGCGCAGTCAATCTCGGTACCCAGGCCCGACTTGGGTTGATAGTACCGAAACGGCTGGCGCGTGCCGCCTCGTTGCGTAACGCGATCAAGCGTCAGGGTCGAGAGGCTTTCCGTCTGGCGGCGCATGAAATTCCGCCGTGCGATTTTGTATTGCGCCTGAAGGCGCCCGTGAAAAATGTGAGCGCGCGGGATGGGACGCTGAAGAAGGCTTGGCGTGCTGAGATGGAAAGCCTGTTTCGGCGCCTGCCTGTGGGTCAACAATGAAATCCTTGCTGGTCCAGCCGTTGGTGTTGTTGATACGCGCCTATCAGTTGGCGATCAGCCCCATGTTGGGTAATCGTTGCCGTTTTCACCCGAGCTGCTCGGACTATTCGATGGAAGCCTTGCGGCGACATGGTTTGTTCAAGGGTTTTTGGTTGTCAGTAAGGCGGGTCGGACGTTGTCATCCATGGCATGAGGGCGGGTATGATCCGGTTCCCTGATTTCACGAATGGCGGCGAAAACTGCCCTTTGCGTTGAAATCAAAGGCCTCTGTATTTTCGTTTTATTGTTCTGAATGAATCATTGCCGAGACAGTAATGGATAACCGACGATTGATCCTGCTAATGGTGTTTAGTTTTTCCCTGATCATGCTTTGGGATGCCTGGCAACGTCAGAACGCACCTAAAGTGATGCCGACAAGCACGGCGGCCGCGCCGGCCGCCGGCATCGCCGGCGTGGTACCAACGCCGACTTTACCGGCGGCCG
>JAIPCT010000087.1 GCA_021738065.1 Burkholderiaceae bacterium | reverse complement strand
GGATCATCATGAAGATTTTCTGCGGTGAATGTTCCCAATGAGGCCCGAGCGGGCAGGAGCCGGCGCAGACGCCGCACTGCATGCACATCTTGACCATGTGGCCTTCTTCGACGCGCTCTTCGACTTCCTTGAGGAAGTTGTTCTGATAGCGCGCCACTGCTTGTGAATTCGCGTTGCTCATTGTCGTCTGCTCCATGATCTCAGTTGAAGCCCTTCATGGGCGACATGCCGAGATCAACGATCTGGGCTACGTAGTCATTGATCAGCGTTACCACGCGCTGGTTGTCGGTAATCGCGACTTCCTGCGTCACGACGCGCTCCGGCTCCAGGCCGAGCTGGCTCAGCGTATCGCCGATCTTGCTCATGCGATAGTGGGCGAGTTCCGAACCCTTGACGAAATGGCACTGGTAGTCGTCGCCCTTCTTGCAGCCCATCATCATCACGCCGTCGAAGCCAGAGTTGAGCGCGTCGGTGATCCAGATGGTATTGACCGAGCCAAGGCAGCGCACCGGGATGATGCGGACGAAAGCCGAATACACGGTACGCGACAAGCCGGCCATGTCGAGCGCCGGGTAGGCGTCGTTCTCGCAGGCCAGAATCAGGATGCGCGGCCGCTCGGAGAACTCGTCCGGCATGTCGACGGCCTTGATCTGGCTGCCGACGGTATCGACCGAGTAATTTTCGAAGGAGATCACCCGTACCGGGCAAGCGCCCATGCAGGTGCCGCAGCGACGGCAACGCTGTTCGTTGAAAACCGGGAAGCGTTTCTCATCCTCGTCGATGGCGCCGAAGGGACATTCCACGGTGCAGCGCTTGCACTGGGTGCAGCCTTCGAGGCGTACCTGCGGAAAAGAGAGGTCTCCCGAACGCGGGTGGGCGGCACGGCCGAGGCTGGCGTTCTCGACCGCCTGGATGGCTTTGAGGGCGGCGCCGGTGGCGTCTTCCGTGGCCTGCAGCATGTCCATCGGGCGGCGTACCGGACCGGCGGCATAGATGCCGGTGCGGCGTGTTTCGTAGGGGAAGCAGATGAAGTGCGAATCGGCGAAACCGTACTTGAACTGCGGAATGTCCGGGCCCTGACGGTAGGTCAGGTTGAGCACGGAGTGCTTCTGGATTTCGATCACCTTCTGCTTGGCATCGGCCGAGCCACCGTCGGCTTCCGTGCTGGCCTGCACCCAGGCATCGAGCTCCACGCCGGCGCTCGGCACCTGGCCGGTAGCCAGCACCACGAGATCGGTATCGATGGATGTTTCTTCATCGAGAATCAGGTCGCGGAAGCTGACCTTGGTGCGGTCGCCGCTGCCGGCAACGCCGCTGGCCTTGCCCTTGCTGAAAATCACACCTTTTTCTTGGGCGCTGCGATAGAAATCCTCGCCCATGCCCGGTACGCGCAGATCCTGGTAAACAATCACGGTATCGATATCCGGATTGGCGTCCTTGAAATACATCGCCTGCTTGATGCTGGTGGCGCAGCAGTGGCCGGAACAGTAGGCCAGGTGCGTGCCCGACTCGTCGCGTTGGCCGGCGCATTGCAGGAAGGTAACGGACTTGATTTCCTTGCCGTCGGCGCGTTTGATGGCCTTGCCGTCGGCAGCGATGGCCATGGCTTCGAGCCCGGCCTGATCGACGACGTTGGCCTGGCCGCCGCCGAGTTCCGGCAGCTTGGCTATATCGTAGGTGGTGAAGCCGGTGGCCTGAACGATCGAGCCTACCGTCTCCTCCGAAACCGTACCGCTTTCCTGGGCAATCTTGACCGTGAAGCGTCCCGGTGCGCCGCCGGTTTCAGCGAGGCTGGAATTCAGATGCACTTTGATCAGGGGATGCGAGCTCACCTTGGCCGCAAGTTCCGCCAGGCCGGTTTCCTGCGGCTCGGCATACGGCGCCTTGAACGGAGCGCGTTTCCAGAGTTTCGCCGCCCAGCCACCGAGCTGGGCCTGTTTTTCGACCAGCAGTGTTTCATAACCGGCTTCGGCCGCTTCAAAGGCCGCGGTCATGCCGGACATGCCGCCGCCGACGACGAGCACGCGCTTGCTTTGCGCCTTGTCCGGGTTGCCTGCGGGCAGTTTCATTTTCTTGAGTTCGGCACAGCCCATGCGCACATAGTCGTCGGCCATTTCCTGGCGAACTTCGTCGTGCGCCTCGCCTTCGGCCACTACCCAAAGCACACCCTCGCGCAGATTGGCGCGCGACATGGCGACGGTGGGGAAGTGGAAGGCCTCGGTCTTGGAGCGACGCGAGCAGGCGGCGATGCAGACATGCGTGACGGCTTCGTTGGCGATGTCGTCGTTGATCATCTGCACGCCTTCGGCATTGCACAGGAAGGGGTGGCTCTTGACCACCTGCATCTTGCCCTCCTTGGTCGCAATCTTTTCCAGAGTCTTGATGTCGAGCTTGTCGCCGAGGCCGCAGCCGGAACAGACATATGCGGCAAATTTGTTGTCAGCCATGATCAGACCTTCTCCGTACGGGCTGTTTGGTGGATCACCTTGATCGCGCGCAGTGCGGCCGCCGTGGCACTTTGCACCGAGCGATTGACGTCGAGCGGACTGCTCGCGGCACCGGCGCCAAACATGCCTTCGTCTTCAGCGCTGCCTTTGCATCCCTCGATGAAGCCCGAGGAATCGATCAACATGTCGTCGGGCAGCTTGATGCCGTTGGCCTCGGGCTCCATGCCCACGGCCAGCACGACCAGGTCGTGCGTCGTCGCGTAGCGGTGATAGCCCTCGGTATCGACGCCATGCAGCACCGGATTGGCATCCTTGTCCTGGACGATCTTGGCGACCTTGGACTTGACAAAGCTGACCGTCGCGTCCTTCTGCACCATTTGATAAAAATCCTCAAAGCGATCGATGGCACGGATATCGATGTAATACACGGTCGATTGGCCGGTTTCACCAAAGGCTTCGCGCACATATTGGGTTTGCTTCAACGAGGCCATGCAGCAGATGCGCGAACAGTGGCGCAGATGGTTCTCGTCGCGCGAGCCGGCACACTGGATGAAGGCGACATTCTTCGCCTCCTTGCCATCCGAGGGGCGCAAGATTTTGCCGCCGGTCGGGCCATGCGGATCGGCCAGGCGCTCGAATTCGAGACTGGTGATCACATTGGCGAAGCGGTCGTAGCCATAGGGTTGAATCTTGGCGGCGTCGTAGGGCTTCCAGCCGGTGGCCCAGATCACGGCGCCGACCTTGATCTCCACGGTTTCTTCCTTCATCTCGAGATCAATCGCGTCATACTTGCAGGCCGCTTTGGCCTTCTCGCCTTCGGCCGTGCCGGCGATCGATGCATCAAGCACAAAGCGCTGCGGATAGGCCATGGCGTGCGGCAGATAGGCCGCTTTGGTTTTGGCCAGGCCGTACTCGAAAGGGTTGTCGATCTCGGTGTCGACCGCCTTGGCGCAGTCGCCGCAGCCAGTACAATTTTCCGTGACGTAACGTGGCGAAATTTTCAGCGTCACCGTGTAGTCGCCGCGCCGGCCCGATACCGCGAGAACTTCGGTCATGGTCATGACGCGGACGCTGCGATTGCCCTTGAGGCGACGCAGATTGATTTCCATGCCGCAAGTCGGGTGGCACATCTTGGGAAAGTAGCGGTAGAGCAGGGCGGTGCGGCCACCCAGCGTTGGAGTTTTTTCCGCCAAAATGACCTGCTTGCCGCATTCGGCTGCCTCGAGTGCGGCAGTCATGCCGCTGATGCCGCCGCCAACGACCAGAATGGCCTGGCTGGTTGCTATTGAAGCCGTCACATTGCGCTCCCGGGAGAATATTTTGATGTGCTGCGAATTTTATAAGCTGCGCAAAATCCAGGCTGTGCAATCTTCCAATGTTTGTATAGAAAAGCTGAATACGGATTGCGATGGCGGAATTCGGGATCAAGCTTGCGCAGGGGAATGGTAACAAAGATGGCCGACCGGCGTATTGCGAATTCCCGACCAAATGCACGGAGTAACTTTCCAATCGGGGCGCTTCGTGGCGCGTGCCGCGCGGTACGCGAAAGCGCCCGAAATGGGGTCTGATCAAGGTCCTCAACGCAAAAGGTAACATGCAAGGGTTCGGTCGGTTGCGCGCCATGCTCTTGACTTGGCATCATGCCGTCGCCCTGCATGTCTGCCGCGCTCTTCAGCGTGCGATTCCGGCCGACTCACCGGAAGCTGCATACCGGCAATAAAAGGAGATGCTGCAATGAAAGAATTCGCTGAACGCTTCAGCCTCGCCTTCCTGGCGGAGCCCTGGCTACTGAAGGCCCTGATCGCCGTCGTCGTCACGGTGGTGTTGAACCTTGTCGCCAGCTGGTTGCTGGGCAAGGCTGGGCGCGTGGCGGAGAAAACCGCAAACGTTTGGGACGATATCCTGATCCGTTCCGCCCGGCAGCCGCTGCCGACGCTGATATGGGTGGTCGGGATCGCGGTTGCGGCCGGCATGGTGCGGCGTCATGCCGATGATCCGCTGTTTGATCTGGTGGCACCGCTGCGCGATGTCGGCGTGGTGGTTTGCCTGGCGTGGTTTCTGTTTCGCCTGATCCGCCTTGCGGGCAACCGCTATGTCGAAGTGCGAATTGAACAGGGCGAAGACGTGGACAGGACCACCGTCGATGCGCTTTCCAAGCTGGGACGCCTTTCGGTGATCGTCATCATGGTGCTGGTGGTCATGCAGACCCTGGGCTTCAGCGTGTCCGGCGTGCTCGCCGCCGGCGGCATCGGCGGCATCGCCGTCGGCTTCGCCGCGAAGGATCTGCTTGCCAACTTCTTCGGCGGCCTGACCATTTATCTGGACCGCCCGTTCAGCGTCGGCGAATGGATCCGCTCGCCGGACAAGCAGATCGAAGGCACGGTCGAAGCGATCAGCTGGCGCCACACACGCATCCGCGGTTTCAACAAGAACCCGATCTATGTGCCGAATGCGCTATTCACCACCATCGTGGTCGAGAACCCCTCACGCATGAGCCATCGCCGCATCAAGGAAACGATCGGTATCCGTTACGAAGACATCGACAAGATGGCGTCCATCGTTGCCGAGGTAAAGGCCATGCTCCAAGCCCATCCGGAGATTGACGCGACGCAGACGCTGATCGTCAACTTCAACGAATTCGCTGATTCATCGGTGAACTTCATGATCTACACCTTCACCAAGACCAAGGTATGGGTTCGCTACCACGAAGTGAAGCAGGATGTGCTGCTGAAAGTTGCCGATATCATCGCGCGCCACGGCGCCGAGATTGCGTTCCCGACTCGCACGTTGCACGTCGATGGCCTGGCGCAGATGCCGTAGCTACGTCCCGCTACCGAACTGCTTGTTGTGCTCAGGTCGCTGGCGGCAATTCGCGAATCTCGAAACTCAGCGCCGCCAGATCGCCGAATATCCAGGTTGCGGCAGGCGCGCCGAGTCCGGCAACCGTGCCGGGATTGACCAGCCAGGTCAGGCCGCCCAGGACGTTGGGCTGTTGCCTGATTTCGGTTTCGTGGCTGTGACCGCAACAGACCAGATCATAGTTGCCGGTGCAGGCCATGCCATGTCCGAGGTGCGGATAGTGAGTCAGAAAGATGCGGCGTCCGCCCAACTCGATCTCCGCATCCTGTCCGTGGTAGTTCAGCAAGCCGTCCGAATGGCAGGCCATGCGGGCGATGGAAACCGGGTCGCCGAGATTGTTGCCATGCACGGCATGGATCGGCAGCCCGAGTTTGAGCGAGGCTTTCAAGGTGTTGCCGCCGATGATGTCGCCGCAATGGATCACCGCCTCGGCACCTTCGGCACGAGCGGCCGTGACCGCTGCGGCCATCTGCGGGCCACGGTCGTGGCTGTCGGAAAGAATGCAGATTTTCATGGCGTTTTGCCGGGCGTCAAGCCAAACACTTCATCCAGCCGCAGTTCCCGAATCAAGGCATCTGCGGCGTCCTGGCCATGCTCCCGCGCAACTTCGGCCAGGATCAGCCGCGTGCTGTTGCGGTTGTAGCCGCCGCCGAAACTGACCTGGGTGCCGAGGAGTTGGCGTGCTTTCTCCAGAGTCATATCACGAGGGGGCCGTGATAGTCGTCGTCCTGCTCCGGAGTCTTGTTGCCGAGCGTCTCGGTCAAGGCTGACGACCGCGTGCCATGGTGGTCGGCCTGAAGCTGCAGCAGGTTGACGACGCAATCGCCGAGATTGTCATAGACATCCCGGCCGGTGCCGAACTGTTCGTCGGCCGAGTAGAAGAACTGGCAGCGAAATCGTTGCTCCGCCAGCTTGCTGACGATGAATTCGGCGCCCAGTTCGTTCCAGTACAGCGAGGGGCAGGTGGTCAGTTGCTCGCTTTTCGGGTCCAGTTGCAGCTCGACATCGGCAGACTGCAATGGGACGAGGCGACTGTAGCGTTCCAGCAGAATCTGGCTGACCTGCTGCCACTCGGCATCGGTGAAGTCGGGGATATTCATGATTGTTCATTTCTCGGCACTGGCCGGCATATCGCGGGAAGAGTACTCTAACGTTTCGAAGCGATACCGGGCAATCACCGTTGCTTATCCAAAAATAGAAATTATCCCTCGGCCCGAGTCCGCCTTATTGTCAGAATATAAACAATTGCTAATGTAACTACCGGATCCCATTCAAGCCTACATGCAAGCAGTCAAGCCATCCGTTCCACCGCTGCAGGAAGTCAAGACGACGACCTGCTACATGTGCGCGTGCCGTTGCGGCATTCGCGTGCACTTGCGTGACGGCGTGGTGCGCTACATTGATGGCAATCCCGACCATCCGCTCAACAAGGGCGTGATTTGCGCCAAGGGTTCGTCGGGCATCATGAAGCAGTACTCTCCCGCGCGCCTGTTGAAGCCGCTGAAGCGCAAGGCGGGAGCCGATCGCGGTGCCGGTGATTTCGAGGAAATCGAGTGGGAAGAGGCCTTCGCCACGCTGGCCGAACGCCTGGGCAAGATCCGCGCGACGGATCCCAAGAAATTTGCGTTGTTCACCGGCCGCGACCAGATGCAGGCGCTGACGGGCATGTTCGCGCGTCAGTTCGGTACGCCCAACTACGCCGCCCACGGCGGCTTCTGTTCGGTGAACATGGCCGCCGGCATGATCTACACCATCGGTGGTTCGTTCTGGGAATTCGGCGGACCGGATCTGGATCGTGCCAAGTTGTTCGTCATGATCGGCACCGCCGAAGATCATCATTCGAATCCACTCAAGATCGCGCTGTCCAAATTCAAGCGCGATGGCGGGCGTTTCATTTCGATCAACCCGGTGCGTACCGGCTATTCGGCGATTGCCGACGAATGGGTGCCGATTCGCCCCGGTACGGACGGTGCGCTGCTGCTGGCGATCATCCACGAGATCATCGCCACTGGCCTGTATGACCGCGAGTTTCTGGTTCAGTACAGCAACGCCGGACAACTGGTCAATATGGCCGAGTCCAATGACGAGTTCGGTTTTTTCGTGCGCACCGAAGTGCCGACCGAAGAAGCCTGCTACGAACCGCAAGACAAGCTCTGGTGGGATCGCAATACCGACCGCGCGGTGGTTACTCATCAGAAGGGCGCCGACCCATATCTGCTCGGCGAGTTCACCTTGTCCGACGGCACGCCGGTGAAGCCGGCTTTTCAGTTGCTGCAGGAACGCGTCAGTGACTACACGCCGGAATGGGCCAGCCAGATCACCGGCATCTCGGCGGCGACCATCCGTCAGCTTGCGCATGAGATGGGCGTTACGGCACGTGACCAGAAGATCGAACTGCCGATTGCCTGGACCGATTCCTGGGACAACGAACACGACACGGTGACCGGCAACCCGGTGGCCTTCCACGCCATGCGCGGTCTTGCTGCGCACAGCAACGGCTTCCAGACAATACGTGCGCTGGCGATCCTGATGTCGCTGCTCGGCACCATCGATCGTCCCGGCGGCTTTCGCCACAAGGCGCCTTTCCCGCGCCCGATTCCGCCCTGTGCGCGCACCCCGAACGATCCACGTGCCGTGCAGCCCAACCGCCCGCTCGACGGTATGGCGCTGGGCTGGCCCTCCGATCCGGATGATCTGTTTGTCAATGACGACGGCTCGCCGGTACGTATCGACAAAGCGTTCTCGTGGGAGTACCCGCTTTCGGTGCACGGCCTGATGCACAACGCGATCACCAATGCCTGGCGTGGCGATCCCTACAAGATCGACACCTTGCTGATCTTCATGGCCAACATGTCGTGGAACTCGACCATGAACACCGCCGAAGTGCGGCAGATGTTGAACGACAAGGAGACAGAAGGTCCCAATACAGGTGAATTCAAGATTCCTTTCCTCGTCGTCTGCGATGCTTTCCATTCGGAGATGACGGCCTTTGCCGACCTGATCCTGCCGGACACGACCTACCTTGAGCGGCACGATGTGATGTCCATGCTCGACCGGCCGATTTCGGAATTCGACGGGCCGGTGGATTCCGTGCGCATTCCCGTGGTGCCGGTATCGGGCGACTGCAAACCTTTCCAGGAAGTGCTGATCGAACTTGGCACCCGCCTGAAGTTGCCTGCCTTCGTCACCAAGGAAGGTGAGCGCAAGTTTCGCGACTATCCGGATTTTGTGGTCAATTGGGAAACCGAGCCGGGTTCCGGCATCGGCTTTCTGGCCGGTTGGCGTGGCAAGGGCGGCGAGAAGTTCCTGCGTGGAGAACCGAATCCGAACCAGTGGGAGATGTACGAAAAAAACAATTGCGTGTTCCATTACGAATTGCCCAAGTCCTACCAATACATGCGCAACTGGAACAAGGGCTACCTCGAATGGTCGCAGCGCAACCGCATCACGCGCTACGCGGAACCGATCCTGATTCACATCTATTCCGAAGTGCTACAGCGCTTCCGCGGCGCGGCGCAAGGCAAAGGTTTGACGCGCAAGCCGCCCGAACATTTGCGCAAGCGCATCGATACCTATTTTGATCCGCTGCCGTTCTACTATGAGCCCCTCGAAGGGCAGGTCACCGACCGGCACAAGTACCCGCTGGCCGCAGTGACGCAGCGGCCGATGGCGATGTATCACTCCTGGGATTCGCAGAATGCCTGGTTGCGCCAGATCCACACGCACAACTATCTCTACGTCAATACCCGCACCGCGCGGCAGCAGGGCATCGAAGACGGCGACTGGATCTGGGTCGAATCGCAATGGGGCAAGGTGCGCTGCATGGCGCGTCATTCCGAGGCGGTGGAGCCCGGTACGGTATGGACCTGGAACGCCATCGGCAAGGCCGCCGGCGCCTGGAACCTGACGCCTGACGCCAATGAGTCGCAGAAGGGCTTTTTGCTCAACCACCTGATTTCGGAAGAACTGCCCGCAGGCGGTTCTGCGCGAGTATCCAATTCGGACCCCATCACCGGTCAGGCGGCGTGGTACGACGTGCGCGTGAGAATCTATAAAGTCGGCGCTGGCGAGACGGCGGTGACTTCCCCTCAGTTCGCGGTGATGAAACCCTATCCGGGCATGAAGACGCGCAGCAGCATTCTGGCCTTTCTGGGAATGAAGCAGAAATGACCCAATTGGCGCTGGTCATCGACCTCAATGTCTGCGTCGGCTGCCAGGCTTGCGTGACGTCCTGCAAGGAATGGAACACCTCAGGCAGCGCAGGGCCGATGGTGGACCAGAATCCGTATGGCGCCGATCCGACCGGCACATTCTTCAATCGCGTGCAGACCTTCGAGGTTGGCGAGTTTCCCAATACCGAGACGGTGCATTTTCCGAAATCCTGCCTCCATTGCGAAGACCCACCCTGTGTCCCGGTGTGCCCGACGGGCGCTTCCTACAAGCGCAAGGAAGACGGCATCGTGCTGGTCAATTACGACAAGTGCATTGGCTGCAAATACTGCTCCTGGGCCTGCCCCTACGGCGCTCGCGAGTTGGATGAGCAGCAGCAGGTGATGAAGAAGTGCACCTTGTGCGTCGATCGGATCTACGACACATCCATGGCCGAAGCCGATCGCAAACCCTCGTGCGTACTGGCATGTCCGACTTCGGCACGGCTGTTCGGTGATGTTCACGACCCCGAGTCGGCGGTTTCGCTTGCGATCCGCGAAAGTGGCGGCTATCCGCTGATGCCTGAGTGGGGCACGCACCCGGCCAACCACTATTTACCGCGACGCAAGACTCGCATCAAGATTCACGAGGACGAACTTGAACGCGCCGACAATCCGCTCAAGGTCGATCGCCAGCTGCCACGGCCGGCCACCAATGAGCCGACACTCGATGATTTCACGACCTGGTAAGCGGAAACCCTACCGACATGCATCCCGCCTTCTCCGTCATTTTCCTCACCACCTTGATTGGCGCTGCCCAAGGGTTGTTTCTCGCACTGTTCACCGTGCAGTCCTATGCGGCGTTCAAGCTGTTGCCGCAACCTGACGCTCACGCGTTTTACGGTCAGGGAAGCCTCATGGCATTGCTGTTGCTGGTCGCGGGTTTGGGGGCGTCGTTCTTCCACCTGGGACGTCCCGAGCGCGCCTGGCGCTCAGCCGCAATGTGGCGCACTTCGTGGTTGTCGCGCGAGGTCATTGTGCTGCCGGCCTTTATCGGCGTGGTTTTTCTGTATGGACTGGTCCACTGGTTCGGCTGGCATCCGGTGCTGATGATCCTGCCCGGCGACCTGCCTGTCGATCCAAGCGCCATCCTGGGTGTCGCGGGCACATTGCTGGCCTTCGCCTTGTTCGTGTGCACGGGAATGATCTACGCCTGCCTGAAGTTTCTTGCCGAATGGCATTCGCCACTGACTATCATCAACTATATCTTGCTGGGCGGTGCCTCCGGCTTCATGCTCGCTGCCGCGTTTGCCGCCTTCACGGCGCCCGAGCACGTCGGCTTCCTTGCCGGTTGGGCTGCGATCATTACCTTGCTGGGCTTGATAAGCCGTACTGCATCGCTTTATCGCAATGCGCGGCTGAAGCCGAAATCCACCTTGCAGACGGCCATCGGTATCAAGCACCCGAAGATCACCCAAAAAACCCAAGGCTTCATGGGTGGCAGCTTCAACACCCGCGAGTTCTTTCACGGCCAACCGGTTGCCGTGCTGCGCGGTGTGAAATGGTTCTTCCTGATCGCTGTGTTCCCAGTCCCACTCCTGCTACTTTTGTCCGCCATGCAAGGCTATAGCGGCCTGTTGCCGGCAGCATTTGGCTTGCAGTACCTGGGATTGCTGGCGGAACGCTGGTTCTTCTTCGCCCAGGCCAATCATCCGCAGAATCTGTATTACCAGTCGATCGCGTGAATCAATTCAATCCCGTTGTCTCAAAGGGACTTTATGTATATTATGGATTGCTAAAGTACCAAAACCGTAACACCATAACCATGCTACGAGAGAGGAAGACGAAATGAACTTCGACAAGGAACTTGATGCCCGCGGCCTGAATTGCCCGCTCCCTATTTTGCGCGCCAAGAAATCGCTGGCCGAGCTTCAATCGGGTCAGGTACTGCGCATCATTGCCACCGATCCGGGATCGGTAAAGGATTTTGCAGCGTTCGCCAAGCAAACCGGTAACGAACTGCTTGCCAGCGCGGAAAAGGACAAGGAATTCGAGTTTTTCATGAAGCGCAAGTAATCACCGAAACATCTCGACATGACCTTGCGTCTCGCATGCGGGTCATGTCGCCGGAGGCAATCGGTTTGGCGCGACAAAACGATAGTGCCGCGCCGGAAGCTTCAGTGCGAAGCGTTTCCTTGGGCGCCTGCCGGCAGCAATAGCCGCAATATCACACTGGGTAATGGGTAGATAAAAAATTTTGTCTGGTTGTTGCAGTGCGATTAATTAGATTATTCGAAATTAGTTATATGACTGGGAGAACGGACTATGGGCGCCAATCCCGAAATTGCAAGCATTGACGAGTTGGTAAATCGTCGCCTGGAAGAGTTGCTGCCACAGAAGATCGAGGAAGCGCTGCGCCAACGCGAGGAGTCGAAAACGCCGTCGATGTCGATAATCGCCACCAAAGGCACCCTGGACTGGGCTTACCCGCCCTTCATTCTGGGTTCTACGGCTGCAGCCTTGGGCTGGGACGTATCGATCTTCTTTACCTTCTACGGCTTGAACCTGCTGAAGAAGGACGTTTCCGACCTGAAAGTCAGTCCGCTGGGCAATCCCGGCATGCCGATGAAGATGCCGTTTGGCCCGGAGTGGTTCAAAGGCATCAACTGGAACATTCCCAACATTATTCAGGCTGGCGTGCCCGGTTTCGAGAATGTGGCGACGATGCTGATGCAGCAGACCATCAAGAACAACGGAGTGGCCTCTATCGAGGAGCTGCGGAGCCTGGCGCTGGAAGCCGATGTCAAATTCACGGCCTGCCAGATGACCGTCGATCTGTTCGGATTCAGCCACGACGACTTTCTCCCGGGCCTCGAATACGCCGGTGCGGCTACCTTCCTGCCGGTAGCGCAGAAAGCGGACGTCAGTTTGTTCATGTAGCAAACACGCAACAGAGATCCAGCTCGTCATACGACTTGACTGGAGTTCACAAGTCGCTTTAACGTAAGTTTGTAACATATTGAATCTAACCAAACGATCTCGGGAGACATCGGAATGAAACTGAAAAAAATTGCTGCACTAATAGTTGCCTTCGGTGTCACGGCTCCGGCCTTCGCGACCAATGGCTATTTTTCGCATGGCTACGGCATGAAGGCCAAAGGCATGGGCGGTGCGGCGACCGCGATGGCCTCTGATTCTTTTGGTGGAGCAAACAACCCGGCAAGCATGGTCTGGGCTGGGGATCGACTGGACGTTGGTGTCGATCTTTTTTCTCCGAGACGAAACATTTCGCGAACCGGAGGCACAGGTGCCGGCGCCGCGCTCAATGGAACGGCAGATAGCGGCAGCAATCTTCACCTGATTCCTGAGTTCGGCTACAACAAAATGCTCGGCTGGGATATGTCGATGGGCGTCACGGTGTACGGCAACGGTGGCATGAACACCGACTATCCGGGTGGACAACTTGCGGGCGGTACAGGTACGACTTGCCTTGGCTTTGGCGCAACCTGGACGAGGGCCAATTTGTTGTGCGGCAATGGTGACTTGGGCGTTGATCTGATGCAATTGATCGTCGCGCCGACTTTCGCGATGAAGATCAACAAGAAACACTCTTTGGGCGTCTCGCTGCTCCTCGGTCACCAGCAATTCAAGGCGACCGGTATCCAGTCATTTGCCGGTTTTTCGGCGACTGCAACTAACTTGAGCAACGTCGGACGCGACAAATCCAATGGTTTTGGCTTGCGCTTTGGTTGGATGGGCCAACTCACTGATCAGGTCACCATGGGCGCGGCCTACGCGACCAAGATGAAAATGGGCAAGCTTGACCTGTATAAAGGCCTGTTTGCCGAGGAAGGTGGCTTCGATATTCCGGAAAACTGGAACATCGGTATAGCCTTCAAGCCGAATGATC
>JAIPCT010000086.1 GCA_021738065.1 Burkholderiaceae bacterium | reverse complement strand
GGGAAGCCCTGAATGCCGCGCACAGGCAGCATCCCGAATGGAACCGCAGCGACATGGAGGATTTCCGCAAGGCCATGGCGGCGCGCCTGTCTTCCAGGATGCGCGACCTGCGCCTGGAGCGCGATGCCGAATTCGCTGCCGCCGCCACCCGCCAGGGAACCGGCGTGGCGCTGGTGCTCGTCACCGACAAACTGGCAAAGCGCGATGCGGAATTCGGTTCCCCGAAATACAAGCACTCGCGCATCACCGTGCGCGACCCGATGGCGGCGCACAAGGGCAGCCTGGCGGGTGATCGGGTGGGGTTCGCGAAGCCCATCAAGAGCGAGCAGGGGCGCACGGGCGCCTGAGGTGATTCGGGTGCGTGACTTGTTCCGCTGTGCGGGGCAAACGCGTGAAAAGTCGGCGCTGGCGACACGGCGATTTGAAGCGTTGGGGAAGGAAATCACGCTGCCCCATAGGCTCTAATGCTGCACGTGCATCAGCCAAAACTTCCGGTGCTGTGCGGCAGTTATGTTCGCAATACGGTAAAGCGTCTGAACAATGCTGCGGGTATTGGGCACTCCAGCTTCCAGAACATTGACATGGGCTTGTTTCCGGTTGGAATCCCCTCCAGATTTACGGGGCCAAGGGCAATGAAAGGGTGATCGGTTGTCTCGCGTACAAACAGCTGGAAGCGCCAGCCGTTGCCCGGACTTTCGATATAACGCCGACCAGCCGGTGTGGTTTCCCCCGCGCTGTTCTGGCTCTGCCAATGAAACAGCTCCGGGCTAACGGCATAGTCGTGATAGGCCACGCGCTCGTGGAAGCCTTCCTTCTTGTCAAGGGTCACAAACAACAACTGGAGCTTCAACTGCTCGATGTTCAGCAAACCCTCAGACATTCTTGGTCGGCCTGATGGACTCCAACGTCCTACCGCAGTAAGAATTTCGGACCGGCTATAGGCTCCGTGCAGGAGCAGCGGCCAATCATCCGGCAGTTCAGGAACAGGAACCGGCTCAAGATCGGCATGCATGTCCAGCCACTCGGCAAGCTCGCCCAGTTCTTCGCGCATCAGCGGTGATTCATCGAGCCGGCGCAGGAACTCCTCGCCATTCAGCAACTCGCTTCTCTGCGCGACTACTTGATAGGCCAACATCTGTACCAAGCGTCGCTCGCGGGGAAGTAACTCGGACCATAAGCGAACGCCTTGATCAGCGATCCGCTGCATCATGGCAATGCGCTCGCCATCATTTACGTGCGCCAATGCCGCGAAGCGCTTGCCGAAATACTCCTCATCCGAACCGACCAGCCGAGATTCAAGGCCGGCAGCACGCGTGAGCTCCGTCCACCCAGAATGCCGGTCGTCGTAGATGTCGTCGAGCTCGATGCACTGCTCAAGCAGAAAAGTTGCCAGCCGAATAGTTTCGCGCGGGCGGCCTTGGGCAAAGGCCAGCAATTCGCTCGTCAAACGCCGCCAAGTCTGGTTGGCGACCGTCCTCAGCGCATCAAGCACACGCTCACGGGCCACACGGTCAAACTGGATATGGCAGCCCGGCGGTAGGCTGGTAAAGCCCGTCGTCATTTCGATGACGAACTGCTTGCGAGACAATCCGGTAATCGATTGATAGATTCGGTCGAAACGAAAACCCTCGGCAATACGTCCGACAAAGTCTAGAACGAGGCAACTGTCCTTGTTCGGAGAAAGCCGTAAGCCGCGTCCCAACTGCTGAGCAAACACAACCGGGCTTTGGGTGGGACGCAAGAAGAGCAGCGTGTTCGCTTCCGGAATGTCGACGCCTTCGTTGTACAAGTCACAAGTGCAAAGAATGCGAAGTTCGCCAGCCGCCAAACGCCCTGGAGCTTGCCGGCGATCCTCATCCGCCGTCTGGCTGGTTACTGCCATCGCCGGCCATCCAGTTTCGTTGAAACGATCCGCCATGAAATTGGTGTGTGCAATATCGACGCAGAAAGCGATGGCTCTTACTGTGCTGTGGTTTTCCACGTAACGATTCAGCGCATCAATGACCCGGCGAGCCCTCGCATGATCGGCACCAAGGATGTTCCCCAACTGCTGGATCGCCAGCTGCGGGCGACCCCAAGTCACTTGCCGCAGGTCGCATTCATCTGGGGTGGCGTAGTACTCGAAGGGGGCAAGCAACTGCTGATCAAGCGCATCCCAAAGGCGCAGCTCGACCGCCGGACTCCCATCCGGACGCGCGCTGAAAAACGACAGAATCGACTCACCGTCAGCGCGCTCAGGGGTCGCTGTAAGGCCAAGCAGAATACGCGGAGAGACCGCATCCACAAATCGTCGGAATGAATCGGCAGGAAGGTGGTGACATTCGTCAATGATTACCGTGTGCCAGTAATCGGTTCCGAAAGTTTTGATCAAATTCCGGGCGGTCACGCTCGCTATCGTGGCAAAGAGGTGATCATGGGACTGGGGCTGAGAACCTTCAGCCAGCAGTTCACCAAAATTCGGTCGCCGCAAAATCTGACGGAATGTCGCGAGTGCCTGTTGAAGGATTTGGACGCGGTGGGCAATGAACAGCATTTTCGGTGGCGTTCCTGCTGCCTGCGTCTGCCGAAGATAGTCAAATGCGGCCACGACCGTCTTGCCCGTACCGGTCGCCGCAACCACCAGATTGCGAAAGCGGCCATGGCGGCGTTCGGCCGCAAGGCGTTCCAGCATCGCCTCTTGAAAAGCCCTCGGACGAAGGTCGAACCAAGTCGGCATGGCGACAACATTGTTGCCTGCGTAGGGCTGTCTCGCCTCACCCAAAGCAACGCGCAGCCGCTGCCGGTGATCCTCGTTGGCGGGATCAAAAGACTGAAACTCCGGATCATTCCAGAGTGTTTCGAAATGTGCCGCAGCCGCTGAGAACAAATCGGCCTGTCCGACCTGAGTGAATTTCACCGTCCACTCAATACCATTGAGCAGCGCCGAAGCCGACAAGTTTGCACTCCCAACAAACGCAGAACCGAAGCCAGACTTGCGGTGAAACATCCATGCCTTGGCATGTAATCGTGACCGCTGCCCATCCAAAGAAATTTTCAGTTCGACGCCGGGAAGGCTAGCTAGCTTCTCGACAGCCCGCGCTTCTGTTGCCCCCATATAGGTGGTCGTTATCACGCGCAAACGGGTCCTAGGGGTTCCGGATGCATCGACGGCAGTGACCGACTCCAGCACGTCAATGATCTTGCGTAGCCCGCTCCAAGTAATAAAGCTGACCAGTACGTCAATCCTGTCCGCACTATTTAGCTCGGCGCGCAACTCGGCAAACAAAGAAGGATCGGCACGTCCCGCAGTGAAAAGCCAAGGTGCGCTAAGCCCCGTCGGTGGATAAATGGGTGTAACGCCGGCGGGATGCACCGCGCGTAGCGCTCTGGCTGGAGTTAGTAACGGTGCAACCTCAACACCTTGCTGACGAATCCATGCCAACAGACCGTTGATGAGATCGACTTCGCGATTCGACTCCGCGGTGCCAGCGCTACCGGAAATTTCATCAAATATTTCTGGCAGCAAGCGGGCGATTTCAAGCACTAGGCGCCGCCGCAGCTCCGCTGAACCAAGCTTCTCAATTTCGTATTGCCTTTCTGGAGGCAAGACTTCAAGAGAACGTTGCAGAGCACCATTCATCAATCGGTCATACAAGCCATCGGGGAGCTGATTCATTGGATGATCCTCGCAAGATCAAAGCGACCAGAGTCGAATTGAATTGTTGATACCATACCCATTATTTCGAGTGACTGAACCGCCGTACCGCCAGCGCCGACTTTTCGCTGCCACGCAAACGCGATGGCGCTTTCGCCTAGCCGCTGAAAAATCTCATTTTGTGTTGAGCGGTGCGAAGACAAGTTCAGGAACAATCATTTCCCAGGCTTCGCATTGATCGCTCAGCCTGGCCTGATGTTCTTCCCCTACGTCTTTGCGGCGACGAACGTGAATTGCGGCGACGCGCGCCTTGATGCAAAGCATTCCTTCTGGTGGCGCAAAGGCGCGTGACAGCTTGCCGACTATTGCAGCTTGCGCATTGGACAACACCCAAGCTCCCGATTTTTCCTGACGGAGCAGGAGTCCGTCATCGACCCTAATTGCTGCAATGTTGTGATGAATCGCATCCGCTGGGGATCTGGTGCCGGAATAGTCAAGATTGATCTCCCCCCATCCGAGGCGCTTATACTGATTCGCCAGTTCCGGCATCGGCGGTGGTAGTACCGTCGGTGGCCGACGCAGGAGGGCGGGGGAATCGGGTAGCGTGTCTACCAAAACGTGGCCGCGATTGAACCGCGCCAGCACCAGCGTTTTTCGGGCGCGCGTCATGGCTACGTAGTAAAGCCGCCGCGGAGCATCGGCGTCCTCATCGGCGGCTGTTCGCGTCCAGTCGCCATCCAATACCGCGACGTGGTCGAATTCGAGCCCCTTCGCCTTATGCGCAGTAAGCAGCAGCAAGCCTGTTTGCCGGCGCCGTGCTTCTCGACCCCATTCCACAAGCCATTCGAGGAAGTGATCGAGGGGCAATTCGGCCTCCCCAACTTCAAGCGAATACTCGGCAATTGCTTCGCGTAAATATGACCACCAGTGCGCACCGGGTTGGCGTTCTGGTTTGGTATTCAACCATTGCCAGATCGCTGTAGCGTCTATCAGCTGGCTGGCGCGCTGGCGCAGCCAGGCTATCAGCGCCTGCGTTTCGCGCAGACTCCAGAAGCCGTTGCTGTTTTCGTCAGCCTGCTGAACCGGGATGCCCTTCAGTTCGCAATAGCTGCGCACCGGGTCGAGCGACTTCCATGCTCGTCCAATCACGGCACACCGCGCCCAGTTCCAGTCCGTCACGAGACCGGACATCCGATCGAACTCTGCCATTACCGCAAGTGCCTGCATCTGGTCGTCGTTACCGGCTGGCAGAATCTGGACACGGCCCTGGCTGACAGGATCAAGACTCTTCCATGTGCCGCCGGGAGCTTGCTTGGCTCGGGCCGCATCAATGCTGATCGGGTGATCATTTTTCATGCGATGGGCGGCTGGCGCAATCATCAGATTGGCTGCGGTGATGATGTGGGCCGTCGACCGATAGTTGCTGATCAGGAATGCCGGCTTGGCCGCATAGTCCTTCTCGAAGCGGCGGATGAATTCGACCGATGCGCCATTGAACGCATAGATGTTCTGGTCATCATCACCCACGGCGAAGAGATTGATCCGGCCGTCTTCATCCTGTCGGGTGCGGCCGGCAAGTGCCGAAATCAATTCGTATTGTTCCGGTGCGATGTCCTGGTACTCGTCAACCAGAATCCAGCGGAAGCCTGCCAGCAAGCGGTCGCGTTGGTCGTCGGCCTCTTCCGGCGGCAGATTGTCGCCTTTGAGCAGGCTGACAGCCTGTTCGACGATCTTCTTGAAGAAATCTGGATCGGCCCCGGCTTTCTGCTCAATCATGCTGGCGCCGACCAGCCGCATGGCAAGTGCGTGCAGGGTGAGCACCGAGACACCGCGCGCATCACCACCGATCAGCTCGCCAAGGCGCTGGCGAATCTGGACGGCGGCGTGACGGTTATATGCCAGGGCAAGGATGCCGCGAGGGTTCTCGCGACGGGCGCGGATCAGGTAGGCGATGCGATGCACCAGCACCCGTGTTTTTCCGGATCCCGGGCCGGCCAGGACAAGCACATTGGTAGTCTCACGGTCGTCGGCAACGATCTCGCGCTGCGCCTTGTTGTTCAGCACCTCGACAATGTTGTGCCACGATTCCGGCGTCGTTTGGCGCGTAAGTTCCTTTTCGCGGTCGGGTAGCCAGCGCCGCATGAATTCGTCGCGTTGCAGACTGAAGTAGTCCATTGTCAGCGCCAGCGCTTCAGCCATTTCCTTCAGTCCGCGCTGCACGTACTCTGCCATGACGTGAATCTGCACCACCTGTTCGTCGTAATGTAGTTTGAGCGGCACGAAATCGGGTTGCGTGAACTTCTTCTTCCAATCCGGCTCCAGGCGAATGGTCATGGCTGGCCGGAAGACGGCGAGCCCCTTGTTGAGGCGGATGATTTCCTGCTCGTGCAGCCACAGCAAAGCGCGATCGAGTAGCTTGGGCGATATCGCCTTTTCGGCCTTGAGGACCAGGTCGGACCCCAACGCCGCCAGTAATTTGCCCAGGGTCGTTTCTGCCAATTGATCGACACCGCGGGCACCGGAAGGCAGGCAAGTAAGCAAGTGTTCGAGCAGGCATCCTGCCGCTGCACGACGTCGTTGTGCAGTTCCGTCCAAGGCAGACCATTCGCGTTGAAGTTCAACCGAAACGGACTCGGCGTCGATTCGGCGCAGCTTGAGGCTGCCGCGTCCGTCATCGTCGTCCCGTCCATCTGCAGCGAGGCTGCTCAGCAACTGGCGAAGTTTCTCCGGGAGGGCTGTTGGGTGACCGGCGTCCTTCAAATGTTGGTTGGCATGACGAAGATGCAAGACCGACGACTCGCCGCGACTTAAGTCCGGATGCTGTTCGCGCAACAGGCTGATCAACGCGGCTTCGAGCGATGCGGCATGCTCGAAACGCTTCTTCGACGAGTTCTCCACGGCGACATGAACATAGGCGGTTAGCGCGGTATCGTTACTGGCCAGCCCCAATGACTCCAGGTCGTAGAAGGCGGCGCGCAACTTGTCTGACGACAGGCCGGAAGCGACCATCAGCTCGTCGGTCGAGATCCCGTCATCGGCGGGCGCATCGATCAAGGCCGCGATGATTGCCAGCAAACTTTTCCGATACTCCGGCGCGATGTTCTTCTTTTCCAGCTTCGTCCGCGCTTCCTCCAGCGTGGAAATTCGCAGGGAAGACGGGAAGATCTGGACCTGATTCTCCTCGCGTGTAAGCAAGGCGGCTTCTTCCAGCCAGGACACCGCCGTGCGTACGCGGGTGTCGTCGGTTGCCGTATCGCGATGGAATCCGCCATCTTCGTCTTCGGCGAGAATTTCACCGGGGGTGGCGATCAAGTCGCCGTCCCGGCTGCCACTTTTCCGCTTCTTTCCTTCAAGGTTTCTCAGCGAACGCAGGATGGCCTGGATTTCTTTTTGGGTCAGGCGCGACCGTGCCGACATCCCGAACTGCCGCTCAACATCTTCTGCCGTATAGAGCAGAACGCAGCGCGCCGCGATGCGATCGCGTCCGGCGCGTCCGGCTTCCTGCAAGTAATTTTCCAGTGAACCCGGAATGTCCGCATGGATCACGAGCCGCACATCGGGCTTGTCGATTCCCATACCGAAGGCGTTGGTAGCGACAATGACACGCAGGCTGCCCTCGATGAAGGTCTTCTGAATATTCTTCTTGGTCTCAGGCGGCAACTTGGCGTGAAAGTGCCCAACCGACCAACCTTTGTGCCGCAGGAATTCAGCCACCTCCTCGGTCTGTAGCCGTGTCGCGCAATAGACGATGGCGCCACCGCTTTTGTCTTCCGGGAGATCGGCCTCCAGAATTTGATGAATGTGGGAATACTTTTCGGCCGGGCTGGTCGGAACGACACGAAAATCGAGATTGGTTCTGGTAGCGCCGCCATCGAAACAGCGCAGCTCGATGCCGACCCTATCCTTGAAATGCCCCACGATATCCACCACAACATCGGGCTTGGCGGTGGCTGTCAGGCAAAGCACTGGCGGAATCGGCTGGCCAGCGGCCTTTTCGCGGATGAAGCGGCTGACGTAGCGATAGTCAGGCCGGAAATCCTGACCCCACTTGGAAAGGCAGTGCGCCTCATCGAGCACCCAGGCGCCGATCTCGCGTTGCGCCAGTACTTTGCGCAGCGTGCGGTTACGCAATTGCTCGGGTGACACGATGAGGATGCCTATATCGCCGAGTCGCACACGATCAAGTACGTCGGCACGCTCGGGCATCGACAGCAAGCCATTGAGCGCCGCACAGCTTCTGATGTTCTTTGCTTCGAGGCCGGCAACTTGGTCGGACATCAGCGCCACCAGCGGCGAAATCACGACAGTGAGCGCGCCCGTCTTGTCGAAACGGGAGAGCGCTGGAACCTGGTAGCACAGGGACTTGCCGGTGCCGGTTGGCAATATGGCCAGGATGTGTTCGCCGCGCATCGTCGCTTCGACAATGCTTTGCTGCAATGGGCGGCCATTCTCATCGGCGGGTTCCGGCCGAAATTCCGTAAAACCAAACCAGTGCGCCAGTTCTTTTTGCGCATCGTGTTTTTCGCGACACCACTGGCACGTGGGCTCAGCGCAGGCGGTATCGCGCAAGCGCTTGATCAGCACCCCGGCCTGAGGGAATTGGTGGCGCACCCACGGCGGCATCACGGAGTTTCCACCAGCCACCGACAACCAAGCCAGTGCATAGGCCAAAGGCCATCCGTGCGTAGCCGCGTCGGCCAGAATGGCTGCGCCGTGAGTCTGGCAGGCTTGGCCAGCCAGCTGCCGACCGATTGCAGCAATCGCCTCACGATCTGTGGGACGAGTGTGTTTGCGCAAGGTAGAGAAAAAGCTATCGAGTCCTGACCCGGGGGTGCCGACCGTGGTCAGCCAATGCCATGCAAGGGTAAGGTCCGGAGAAGTTTTTGCCAGCGCTTCGTGCTGATTACGGAAAACTTCAAGAGTCAGCTGCGCATCGAGTAATGGATCATTCAAGCGCCCGCGCTTCAACTGGCCGTCCTGGTAGTGCTTGACCAGATGATGGTAAGGATTCCGTGGGAAAGCCAGCGGGTTGAGGCGCAGCGTATCGACGACCGGCAATTGCAGTAGCCGTAAATCGGGTTTGGCGGCGGACAGATGTGGTAGGTCAAACGCGATCAGGTTGTGGCCGAGCAGGAAGCTGGCGCCTTCAGCGAGTGCGTCCAGCTTCTCCAGAGCCGCAAGCAACTTGCCTTGCTTGAAATGGAGCGTTGCGGTTGGTTGATCCCCGCGAACTGCCGCGAAACTATGAATCCGGCTATCGTGCAATCCGACTTCGAGGTCTATGGAGAGGCAACGAGGCGCAAAACTGCTCATGGACGACGTCGGGTAGCGGTTGTTTGTCTTAGCTGACCATCATACATGGGCAGCCGCTGGCTGTTGAGTTGCAATGGATTGTTCCCGTGAAGGAAAAACTTGGGAGCTGTCGCACGTAGCGCCGTACCGCCAGCGCCGACTTTTGCCCACGCCCGAATGGCTCGCTTGGTGAGCCTCCCAGCGGCTACACTCGCCATGTCATTTGCCAATCGTGCCGCCTCGAGCGGAAGGGAGCCGCAACGATGAACAGCAAGCAACTGCCGACCCTCGGCGAAAAATCCTTCGAGTCCATCAAGCAGACCAACGAGCACGGCGCTGAATACTGGAGTGCCCGCGACCTGCAATTGCTGCTGGGCTACAGCCAGTGGCGGCGCTTCGAGCAGGCCATCGAGCGTGCCGTAAGCTCCTGTCGGCAATCGGGAAACAAGCCGGACTATCACTTTGCCGGCGCCGGCAAACCGATCACCGGCGGCAAGGGTGCGGTTCAAGTGGTTGAGGATTTTCACCTCTCCCGCTTCGCCTGCTACCTCATCGCCCAGAACGGCGATCCGCGCAAGCCGGAAATTGCCCAGGCCCAGAAATACTTTGCCGTACAAGCCCGCCGCCAGGAACTGAACGACCAGGCCGCCGCCGACATCGAGCGGCTGGAACTGCGCAAGCAGACCGCCGGGGAGTTCAAGGCCCTGTCCGGCGCGGCGCAGGATGCCGGAGTGCAGAACAGGATGTTCGGCGTCTTCCACGATGCCGGCTATAAGGGCTTGTATGGTGGTCTGGGCCGCGATGCGATCAAGCGCCGCAAGGCCGTGCCCGAGAAAGACAATCTGCTCGACCGCATGAATGCGACGGAACTCGCGGCCAACCAGTTCCGCATGACGCAAACCCGCGACAAGCTGGCACGGGAGGGCGTGCGCAACCCGTCGCAGGCGATCCAGACCCACGAACAGGTCGGCAAGGAAGTGCGCGACGCGATCAAGCGCATCGGTGGCACCTTGCCCGAAAACATCCCGCCGGCCGAGCACATCAAGGAGGTCGAAAAGCGCGTGAAGTCGGCGACGCCGAAACTCGAACTGGACGATCGGGAGGCCGGGGGCCTGTTGGGGCAGGGCGGAAAGAAACCCGCTGGCGACTGAAAGACCTTCCATCTCCGGCCCGACGATCGCCCCACCAGGACCGCCATGGCCTTCTCCCTCACGTCGATCTTGCCGCTGCCCGACATGCTTGCGCTGGGCTGGTTCTTACTTTGCTGGGTCGGCTACGCTTGGTACGCGGACCATCGCCGCCGGGGCACGCGCGAGCTGGCCGGCGTGCTGCACGCCTACCGGCTGCGCTGGATGCGGCGGGTGCTGGAACGGGAAACGGCATCGCCGACACGGTGGTGCTGCAGACGGTGATGCGCAGTGGCAATCAGTGCCGAAGAATGTCGCGACAAGGCAGGGGCCGGAGCTTGCCGGCCTCGGCCGACTTCATTGCTTCCGATCATCAGTGATCCGCCGCTTCCGCGAATCCCTGGAGGCCGAATCCGGCGCCCGTGGATTCAGCCGGGCAAGTCGGCGTACAGATTGACGGCGGTATCCATGCGCTGCAACAGGTTCTCGCTGGTGGTGAACACCTTGCGGGCGATGGGCGCGAAGCTCGCGTTTTTGCGCTCGTTCATGGCGGATTGCAGCGCATTCCAGTGCTGCGCCACCTTGTCCAGTTCGTCCTTGATTTTCGGTTGATCCTCGGTTGCCGAGGCCAGTTCGGCAAGCGTGGCGGAGAACTCCTCGCTGCTGCGCTTCAATTCGGCACGGCATCTGGACGTCTGTATGCCCATGTTGCCGAACATGAAGTACTTGGCGGCGCGTTGCGACAGCATGCGCTCGCGACCGGCCAGGTTGACCAGTCGGCCCTGCGGCGTGCCGTCGGATTTTTCAAAACTCAGCGTCAGGTTTTGCGCCGCCGCCAGCACGTCTTCGTTGATGCTGAACAACTCCTGCGCGCCGGACTGGCTGGGTGCTGACTCCAGCAGATCCCGGTAGGGCCGCCAGACTTGGCCAAGCGTTGCGCAGGCGTCGCGACTCTCGGTGCTTTCCGCCAGCATGTCGAGCTCGGTCATCTGGCTGTCGAATGCATCCATCGACTGCCGCAGGATCAGCCGCGCCCGGCGCGACATGACGCCGCGCTCCAGCATCAGCCAGGATTTGGCCAGGCGCTGCGACAGCATCCGCTGGCGTCCCGCCTTGTTGATCGCATCGCAGAAAGGCCGCAGGTGTTTGTTCTGTTTTGCGGCGACGGCGGCTGAGTCGACAACGGCGTAGCCGTTGCCACCGCTCAGCGGCATGCGCAGGCGTTCCGGCAGAATGATCGAATGCGCGGAGGTTTCGTCGGCAAGATATCGCGTGATGTTGGCGTTCTTCAGGCTGATGCGGGATTTGTCCACCACGATCAATCCGGCGGCGGTGAGATCGCGCAACGCCCGTGACAGGGTTTCCGGTTGCATGTCGAAGCGCGATGCCAGCAATCGCTTGCTGACACTCAAGGTGATCTGAGTATCCGTGTCCCGATCGCGATCGGGACCGGCAAGCCCCAGAAAGAACTCGAGCAGTCGATGGCTGCCGTAACAGAAATGGCTCGCCGCGAGTTCGGCTTCCATCTGGATCTGGCGCTGCGCCAGCAGCTGGATGATGCGCTCGGCGACACGCGGGTCGGCGCTCATGACGCGGCGCATCGGCGCACCGGCAATGCACAGCAGCTGGGTTGGCTTCAAGGCAACCGCACCGGCGAGAAAAGTGCGCGTGCCAAACAGCTCGGCTTCGCCAAACGACCGGCCGGCTTCGATCACATCGAGAATCTTCTCGCTGCCCCGGTTGGACGACAAGGACAGCTTGACTTGACCTGACAGCAGGACATACAGCCAGTTGGCCGGGTCGCCGGAGCGGACGATGGTCTGCCCTCGGCTAAATGTCGCGCTGCGTGAACCACTCACCAGTTCGGCAAGCAGTTCTGTGGAAAGCCGGGCAAACAGCGGAAGCTCCCGCAGTATCTTTTTGCGGGCATTGTCGTTCTTCAAAACCATGCGCTCCTCCAAATCTTCGCGGCCTCTAAGTGGGCCATCAGTCTGCGCGATGCTTCATTCCCGCGGCTTGGCTGCATTGACCGACCGCATTCGGCGCCAGGACAAACAAAGCCGTTGCGGCGCGATGCGCCGGTGCGGACAACGTTTTTTTGGGCCTTTCCAGGATGTGCTTGCGCTTGACCGGATCTACGCTACTGTGAGCCCTCCAGGCCCACCTTGATATGGATCAAGGACATGGCTGAACCGCGGATTCGGCCGCTGTTCTTCGTTGCGGCAGGAAAGGAAGGGGGTGAAATGAGTCCGGCTACCGTGTGCTCTGTTCTGAAAAGCAGCTTGGCCCCGCGAGCGATGGGAAAGCAAAGACCGGTAGTTGGCCGCTCAAGCCGCTTCACTCAGCGTCTGGTTGGCCCAGACCAGCGCGGCGGCGGCGGCGGGCGTGTAGTCGGTGTCGGCGATGCCGCAACGCTCGAGCGCCGCAGACATTTGCTCGGGTGAGGTCGTGGTGTCGGCTCCGCCGAGAACGGCCAGCACCAGCGCGTCGGCAAAGGCGCCGGCAACGCCGAGCAGGGCGTCGCGAACGGCATCCGGCAATCTGGCTTCCTCCAGCAATTCCGGCAAGGGTCGGCCAAGCGCGACGTCAAGCAGTGAAAACAGCCCGATCAGAAACAGGTGGTCCGGGACATTGGGAATCTGTCCCTTGCCGGCCAGCAGTTCGAGCGTGCGGCCGCGCGCCAGTGCGCTCTCGGCGAGGGAGCGCTCGCGGTAGCTTGGGTTGGCGAAATCGAATAGCAGCAATGACATCCAGCGATAGAATTTTTCGCGGCCGATGAGCACCAGCGCCTGCGTCAGGTTGTCGATGGGCTGCTGCAATCCCATTGCGGCCGAGTTGAGATAGCGCAGCAGTTTGTAGCTCAAGTTCGGCTCGTTCTTGAGTTGCTCGGCGATCTTGGCAAAGCTTTGATCGTTGCGCACGCCATTCAGGATGGGCAGGATCGCCATGCGATTGATGCCGCCGCTGGTGGGGCGCAAGCTTTCGCGACTGCTGATGAATGGCCCCTGAAACAGGTCGAAGCCGCATTTGACGCAGAATTGGAATTCGTCGTGGCTTTGTACGTCGCGCGCGAGCAGGCGCCGTGGCGCCGCCTCGGCAGGCTGTTTCTTGCGCAATTCGCCGCTCAATGCCCGCAGGTCGATTCCGTCAAACGAGGTCACATCGATCTGAAAAAACTCCAGATCATCGATCAGCGGCCACTGGGTGTCGCTGGCATCGCGAATCCGCAAGCCGCAATAGAAACCTTTCTACTTGAGCTCGGCAATCCGCGCGGCAACTTCCGCCCAGTCGCTGCCCTGCTCGTTGCTTTCGAGCATCAGCAC
>JAIPCT010000085.1 GCA_021738065.1 Burkholderiaceae bacterium | reverse complement strand
AAGGGAGCCCGGCGCAGCAGAGGGTGGCGCAAGCCAACCTTGACAGCCTGGGCTGACCGACAGGAGCCCCCGACGCCATGGCGTCGGGAGGCAGTGTTCCAGTGACAGCTCCGCATCCGGCAAGTTTGATCCTGCTTGGCTTGGTGGCTCTTTTGGCAGCCTCCTCCCGGGATGGAACGAGTTTGTTCCTTGCCTGCTTCGGGTTCGCGCTGGCCGCGCTGGTAACCGCAATAGCTCATCTGGGCTTGCTCCTGCGCCGCAGCCGCTGGCTGCTGCTGACCATGCTGGTCATGTTTGGCTGGCTGACGCCGGGCACACCGCTGCCGGGTATTCCCGGGGCGAGTCAGGAAGGCCTGCTGCTCGCGGCGGAAAGCATCGCGCGCTTGCTCATCGCGCTGTCCGTCGTGGCGATGTTGCTTCAAAAGCTGCCGCCGACCAGACTGGTCGCAGGCATACGCTCGCTGCTTACGCCGCTGGCCTTGTTGGGTATCCCGCGCGATCGCGTTGCGGTGCGATTGGCACTGACGCTGCAAGCCGTAGAGAATTCACGAACCACCGCGGAGTATGAGGAGCCAATGCCCGGGACATTGAGCCTGCCGGCTACCGAGCCCGGCGCAATCGATGTTGGGCTTGGTCTGTTGACCTGCGGGTTGGCGATCATGGCAGTGCTGGCATGAGAATCGCGCTCGGCATCGAGTACGAAGGCACGAACTTTTACGGCTGGCAGTCGCAAGCGGGCGGCGGGACGGTACAGGATGCGCTGGAAGAAGCGCTGTCCAGGATTGCCGATGCGCCGACGCGGGTTGTATGCGCGGGACGCACCGATTCCGGAGTGCACGCCGTCGAGCAGGTGGCGCATTTCGATACCGATGTGGTCCGACCCGATACCGCCTGGGTTCGTGGCGTCAATTCTCATTTGCCTGACAGCATTGCCGTCCGCTGGGCACAGCCGGTTGCCGATGATTTCCACGCCCGCTTTTCCGCGCTTGGCAGACGCTACCGTTATCTGCTGCTCAATCGAGGCGAGCGTCCGGGTCTCATGGCCCATCGCGTTGGCTGGTTTCATCAGCCGCTGAACCTGGAAGCCATGACCGCGGCGGCGAAACTCGTACTGGGCGAGCACGATTTTTCCGCCTTTCGCGCCATCGAGTGCCAGGCCAAATCTCCGGTCAAGGTTCTGCGCCGTGCGGATGTGAGACGGCAGGGCGACGTGCTGGTGTTCGACTTCGAAGCCAGCGCATTTCTACACCACATGGTGCGCAACCTGGTCGGCGCCCTGGTCTATGTGGGCAAAGGTGCGCATGCGCCGGACTGGATCGGTGAATTGCTTGCCAGTCGCAATCGCGCCAATGCCGCTCCCACATTTGCGGCTTGCGGCTTGTACTTTGTCGGTGTCGACTATGATCCGGTCTGGCAATTGAAAGTCGGCGCTGGCGAGACGGCGCTGGCGCTTTCCTGAACTCATGGCCCGTACCCGAATCAAGATATGCGGCATTACCCGCGAGGAAGACCTGGCCGTGGCCGTGGCGGCCGGCGCCGATGCGCTGGGATTCGTCTTCTACCCCCCCAGTCCGCGCCATGTGGAGCCGGAACGTGCGGCAAAACTATCGGCTCAGGTGCCGGCATTCGTCACCACCGTTGGCCTGTTTGTCAACGCGTCGCCACAGGCGGTCCGCGCGATACTGGACCGGGTGTCGCTGAATCTGTTGCAGTTCCACGGCGACGAAGACGCTGATTATTGCTCCGCATTCGGCAAGCCGTGGATCAAAGCCGCGCGCGTGAAGCCGGGTTTTGATTTGCTAAAATACGCCGCCGCGTTCGCTGACGCTCCGGGGTTTTCCGGCTTGTTGCTGGATGCACACGTTGAAGGCTATGGCGGCGGCGGAGAAACTTTCGATTGGTCATTGATTCCGAGTTCACTGCCCTTGCCTATCATTCTTTCGGGCGGCCTGTGTCCGGCCAACGTGACGCAGGCGGTGCGTGCGGTGCGGCCCTGGGCGGTGGATGTCAGCAGCGGCGTCGAAAGCGCCAAGGGCATCAAGGATGCCCTTAGGATTACAGAATTCGTTGCCGGAGTGCGAGATGCAGATGCAGGATCTACCCTATAACCTGCCGGACGCGGGCGGTCATTTCGGCCCCTACGGCGGTGTGTTTGTCGCGGAAACGCTGATGCCCGCGCTTGCCGAGTTGCGCGAAGCCTATTCCAGCGCCCGGGCGGATCCCGAATTCAAGGCCGAGTTCGCTTACGAACTCAAGCACTATGTCGGACGGCCCAGCCCGATCTATCACGCCAAGCGCTGGTCCGATCTGCTCGGCGGCGCGCAGATCTACTTGAAGCGCGAAGATCTGAATCACACCGGCGCCCACAAGATCAACAATTGCATCGGTCAGGCCCTGCTGGCGCGACGCATGGGCAAGCCGCGGGTAATCGCCGAGACCGGCGCCGGGCAGCATGGTGTGGCGACGGCGACGGTTGCGGCCCGCTATGGCATGGAGTGCGTGGTCTACATGGGCTCGGAGGACGTCAAGCGCCAGGCCGCCAATGTCTATCGCATGAAGCTGCTGGGCGCGACGGTGGTGCCTGTCGAGTCCGGTTCGAAGACGCTGAAGGACGCCTTGAACGAGGCGATGCGCGACTGGGTGACCCATATCGGCAATACTTTCTACATCATTGGCACGGTTGCCGGACCGCACCCCTATCCGATGATGGTGCGAGATTTTCAAACCGTGATCGGCGAGGAATGCAAATTGCAGATGCCCGAACTCGCCGCACGCCAGCCCGATGCGGTCATCGCCTGCGTTGGCGGCGGTTCCAATGCGATGGGAATTTTTTATCCCTACATCCCGTTTGCCGAGGTGAAACTGATCGGCGTCGAAGCCGCCGGACATGGACTGAATTCGGGCAAGCATTCCGCCTCGCTGACCGCCGGCCGTTCGGGCGTGCTGCACGGCAACCGGACCTATCTGTTACAGGACGAGAACGGCCAGGTGACGGAAACCCATTCGATCTCCGCCGGACTCGACTATCCAGGCGTCGGTCCCGAGCATGCCTGGCTCAAGGATAGCGGCCGCGCCGAGTACGTCACAATCACCGATGACGAGGCCTTGCAAGCCTTTCATGACTTGTGTCGCCTCGAAGGTATCATTCCGGCGCTTGAATCAAGCCATGCGCTGGCTTATGCGGCAAGGCTGGCGCCGACGCTGGCCCGGGACAAGCTGCTGCTGGTCAATCTCTCCGGCCGCGGCGACAAGGACATGCATACGGTTGCCGAAGCTTCCGGCATCCAGTTCTGATACGCGATCATCATGTCACGCATCCAGACAACATTTGCAGCACTGGCAACACAAGGCCGCAAGGCCCTGATTCCCTTCATCACCGCCGGCGATCCACATCCCGATCTCAGCCTGCCGCTGATGCGGGCGCTGGTCGCCGGTGGCGCCGACATCATCGAACTCGGCGTACCGTTTTCCGATCCCATGGCCGATGGACCGACCATTCAGCGCGCGTCCGAACGGGCATTGGCGCATGGCATGAGTCTGCGCCGCGTGCTGGGACTGGTCAGCGAATTCCGCCGCGAGAATGCCACGACGCCGGTGGTGCTGATGGGCTACGCCAACCCGGTCGAGTCCTATGGTGTCGAAGCCTTTGCCCGGGATGCCCGCGAGGCGGGCGTTGACGGCGTGCTGGTGGTTGATTACCCGCCCGAGGAGTGCGCCAGTTTTGCTGCCACCATGAAGGCTGCGGACATCGATCCGATTTTCCTGCTGGCGCCGACATCCACCGAACAGCGCTATGCCGAGGTCGCGCAAATTGGCAGCGGCTATATCTACTATGTTTCGCTGAAGGGCGTGACCGGCTCGGGCAGTCTCGATCTTGACGAAGTCGCGCAGCGTATTCCGCTGATCCGGCAGCAGGTCGGCATGCCGGTTGGCGTCGGCTTTGGCATTCGCGACGCGGCCACCGCGGCGCGAATCGCGGCAGTGGCCGATGCCGTGGTCATCGGCAGTCGCCTCATCGAGGAAATCGAAAACGGCGACGCAGAGTCAGCCACCGAGCGGGTTACCACTTTCCTCGCCGGTGTTCGCACGGTAATGGATGGAGAAGCGCCATGAGCTGGTTACAAAAACTGCTGCCGCCCAAGATCAAGCGTTCGGACGGCGCCCGCAAGTCGATTCCGGAAGGACTATGGGCAAAATGCCCGGCCTGCGAAGCGGTGCTCTACGGTACCGATCTGGAAAACAATCAGAATGTTTGCCCCAAGTGCAGCCATCACCTTCGCCTGCGCGCCCGTGCCCGTCTCGACTCCTTGCTTGATCCGGAAGGCCGTTTCGAGATCGGCGCCGAAATTACTCCGATGGACCCGCTCAAGTTCAAGGACAGCAAGCGTTACGTCGATCGCCTGGCGGCCGCGCACGAGGACACCGGTGAAGCGGATGCCATGGTGGTGATGCAGGGTACGATCAAGACGGTAGCGGTGGTGATTGCCTGTTTCGAATTCGAGTTTCTCGGTGGATCGATGGGGGCCGTGGTGGGCGAGCGCTTTGTGCGCGGCGTCAAAGCGGCGATCGAACAGCAGACTCCCTTCATCTGCATTACCGCCTCGGGTGGCGCGCGCATGCAGGAAGGCTTGTTCTCCTTGATGCAAATGGCCAAGACCACCGCCGCCGTGACGCAACTCGCGCATCACCAGTTGCCCTTCATTACCTTGCTGACCGATCCCACCATGGGTGGCGTTTCCGCCTCTTTCGCTTTCGTCGGTGACGTGGTGATCGCCGAGCCGGGCGCCCTGATCGGCTTTGCCGGACCGCGGGTGATCGAACAGACGGTACGCGAAACATTGCCTGCAGGATTCCAGCGCGCTGAATTTCTGCTCGAAAAGGGTGCGATTGACATGATCGTGGACCGGCGCGAACTGAGGGACAAGCTTGCCTCGCTGTTGACCTTGCTGCAGCGCGTTCCGGCAGTTTGATGCCGGGTTTGCCCGCTGACGGGCTTGATGCGTGGCTGGCGCATCTCGAAGGGCTGCATCCGAGCGGCAGCGCCGGCATCGAACTGGGTCTGGAGCGGGTCCTCGCCGTCAAGGCGCGGCTGGATCAAGGCCGGATCTGCCCGGTCATTCTTGTCGCAGGAACCAATGGCAAAGGCTCGACCTGCGCCATGCTGGAACGCATTCTCCTTGCGGCCGGCTATCGGACCGGACTGTACACCTCACCCCATCTGCTGCGCTACAACGAGCGGGTACGGATCAATGGCGTCGCCACTGACGACAACAGCTTGTGCACGGCTTTCGCCAAGGTCGAGCAGGCGCGCGGCGATACCGCGCTGACCTATTTCGAGTTTGGCACGCTGGCGGCCTGGGAACTGTTCGCCGTTGCCAATCCCGACGTCATCATTCTGGAAGTCGGGCTGGGCGGTCGGCTCGATGCCACCAACGTCTATGACCCGGCCTGCACCGTCATTACCGGTGTCGATCTGGATCACATGGAGTATCTCGGTCCGGATCGCGAGGCGATCGGCCGGGAGAAAGCGGGCATTTTCCGAACCGGCATTCCGGCAGTGTGCGGCGATCCTCGGCCGCCGCAGTCTTTGCTCGACCATGCGCGCTCGCTGGGCATTGATCTGCAAGTGCTGGGCAAGGACTTCGGCTATTTGCGGCAGGAGCAGCAGTGGCTGTACTGGGGCCGTGCCAACGGCGCCGCGGCAGACAATGGCGAGGCCATTCGTCGCGGCGGCCTGGCTTTTCCCGGCTTGCGCGGCGACATGCAACTGGCCAACGCGGCCTGCGTGCTGGCGGCTCTCGATACCTTGCACCGACAGTTGCCGGTCGCGATGAAAGATATACGCCAAGGATTGCTGGAGTGCGAAATTGCAGGCCGATTCCAGGTTCTGCCCGGGCGTCCGACCATCGTGCTGGATGTTGCCCACAATCCGCAGGCAGCGCGTGTACTGGCGGCCAATCTGGCTGAAATGGCCTTTCATCGCCGAACCTTGGCGGTGTTCGGGATGTTCGCCGACAAGGATATCGACGGCGTGATCGACGCCTTGGGCGAACGTGTCACGGACTGGCTGCCATGCACCCTGGACAGTCGCCGTGCCGCCAGCGCCGACTTTTTGGCGGATCGATTACAGGGCAGGCAAATGCTGCTGGGCGGCCGCTTTGCGACAGCGGCGGATGCGCTGGTTTTCGCCCAAGAGAACGCGAACGAAGATGATAGAATTCTCGTCTTCGGATCCTTCCTCACTGTTGCCGCGGCCTTGCAAACGCTGGGCCGTTCAGCCTAATCAAGATGGCGGAACAAGACACATCGCCGGATGCAGAATTGCCTCTGAAGAAGCGTGCGCGTCGCCGCCTGGTCGGTGCCACCGCGCTGGCGCTGTTGGCCGTTATCGTGTTGCCCATGGTGATGGATCGCGAACCGCGATCCATGAATCAGGATATCCAGGTGAGCATTCCCGGGCGGGATACTACCGGGATCGCTGCCAAGGTTTTGTCGGGCAAGACGGTCGCAACGCCGATGCCAGGGCCGGAAGCGAAAGCCGTGGCCGAGCCGAAGATCGAACCGGTCACCGAGCCAACCGTGGCGGTGGCGGCTCCAGACGCAAAGCCACCTGCGGCGAAGATACCTGCTGCTGCGGCGACGCCGGAGAAGAAACCCGCACCGGTCGAGAAACCCGCCGCCCAGAAAAGCGTCGAGACCAAACCGCAGCATGCGGCGTCCTCGCAATGGGTGGTTCAGCTTGGTGCCTATCGGGAAACGGGCAACGTCAAAAATCTGCTGGCCAAGCTGAAGGGAATCGGTGTTCCGGCATTCACGGAGCAATACGATTCGCCGCAGGGGCTGCGCACCCGTGTTCGAGCGGGCCCCTTCGATAGCCGGGACGCTGCCGACAAGGCCCGCGCACGAATCAAGATAATCGGCGTCGACGGACCGGTAGCACAGAAGTAGGGCAATGACCGCATTCGATTACGCGGTACTGACGGTCATTGCGGCATCCGTATTGTTGGGTCTGTGGCGCGGTGTGGTTAGCGAAATACTGGCCTTGGCGGCCTGGATTGTGGCGTTTCTCGTGGCCCGCACCGAGGCCTCGGAAGTGGCGGGCTGGCTGGTCGGGCGCATCGCCGATCCGGGCATGCGTCTGGCAGCCGCCTATGTTCTGGTATTTGTCGGCGTATTGATTGTCTTTGCGATTGCGCGCATGCTGATTTCCCTGCTGCTCAAGGCGGCGGGTCTGGGTGTGCTGGATCGGCTGTTGGGCGGCTCTTTTGGCGTTCTGCGTGGGTTGGTGGTGGTGTTGGCGGCGGTACTGGTGGCGGGCATGACGCCGTTGCCCAGGGCGGACTGGTGGCGTGACGCGATGCTGGCGCCGCCCCTGGAGACGGCAGTGATAGCAACAAAACCCTGGTTGCCCGCGGAAGCGGCAAACCGGATTCGGTTTCGATAGAGGAATACCATGTGCGGAATTCTGGGTGTGGTGGCCACCACGCCGGTGAACCAGTTGCTCTACGACGGTTTACAGGTGCTTCAGCATCGTGGTCAGGACGCGGCGGGCATATCCACGGCGGAAGGTGGACGCTTCCACATGCACAAGGGCTCCGGCCTGGTACGCGATGTTTTCCGCACGCGCAACATGCGGGGCCTGGTCGGCAATTGGGGCATTGGCCATTGCCGCTACCCCACTGCCGGCTCTGCCGATAATCCCTTCGAGGCTCAGCCGTTTTACGTCAATTCGCCGTTTGGCCTGATGCTGGCTCACAACGGCAACCTGACCAACGCCGAGCACTTGAAGCAGGACATGTTCTTGCAGGATTTGCGCCACATCAACACCAATTCGGATTCCGAAGTGTTGCTCAATGTGCTCGCCCATGAGTTGCAGGCGGCGACGAACAAGTACCAACTCGATGCCGAGACGATTTTCAAGGCGGTCGCCGGAGTGCACCGCCGCGTGCGGGGCGCCTATGCGGTGGTGGTCATGATTGCCGGCTACGGTCTGCTGGCATTTCGCGATCCCTATGGAATTCGCCCCTTGGTGATCGGTCGCAACGAGACGCCTGACGGCATGGAATATATGGTGGCTTCGGAAAGCGTGGCTATCGACACCCTGGGTTTCAAGATGCTGCGCGATGTCGAACCGGGCGAAGCGGTGCTGGTCGACATGCGCGGCAACTTTGTCGCCCGGCAGTGCGCGGAGCGCACTTTGCATGCACCCTGCATGTTCGAGTTCGTCTATCTGGCGCGTCCGGATTCGGTGATGGACGGCATCTCGGTGTACGAAACGCGGGCCAAGATGGGCGACTACCTGGCCGACAAGATTCGCCTCACCATGCCGCATCTGGCCATCGATGCCGTGATACCGATCCCAGATTCCAGCCGTCATTCGGCGATGGAACTGGCGCGGCGCCTGGATCTGCCCTACCGCGAGGGATTCGTCAAGAACCGCTATATTGGGCGGACGTTCATCATGCCCGGGCAGGCGACGCGGCGTAAATCCGTGCGCCAGAAGCTCAATGCCATCAGCCAGGAGTTCAAGGGACGCAACGTGCTGCTGGTCGACGATTCGATCGTGCGCGGCACGACCAGTCGCGAGATCATCATGATGGCGCGCGAAGCCGGCGCGAAAAAAGTTTACTTCGCGTCCGCTTCGCCACCGGTACGTTTTGCCAATGTCTATGGCATCGACATGCCGACGCGCAGTGAGTTGATTGCCGCTTTCCGCGACGACGACGAGATTTGCCGCGAGATCGGCGCCGATGCCTTGGTCTATCAGGACATCGATGCACTCAAGGCGGCGGTGCGCTCGGTCAATCCGACGGTGACCCAGTTCGAAACCTCCTGCTTCGATGGCAAGTACGTGACCGGCGACGTCACGGCCAGCTACCTGCAGCGCATGGAGGACAAGCGATCGGCGGCGCCGCTGCTGGTGGCGGACGATCACGATGGATTCGACGGTTTCGACGGAGCGGACGGCGAACAGCTCGATCTGAATCTGGTGCAGGGACGGTGAGCACGCCGCCAGACTCAAGCTGGTCGTTCGACACGCTTGCAGTGCGTGCCGGTCAGGAGCGCAGCCAGTTCAATGAACATTCGGAGGCGCTCTACCTCACCTCAAGTTTTGTCTTCGCCAATGCCGCTCAGGCCGCCGCGCGCTTCTCCGGCGAGGAGGAGGGCAACGTCTACGCACGCTTCACCAATCCCACCGTATCCGCGTTGCAGGATCGCCTGGCGGCGCTGGAAGGCGCGGAGCGTTGTGTCGCCACCGCCAGCGGAATGGCGGCGATATTGTCCACGGTGATGGCCTTGATGAAGGCCGGCGATCATATCGTTGCCTCGCGCAGCCTGTTCGGCGCCACTCAACAGTTGTTCGGTGCCATCCTGCCGCGCTTCGGCATCGAGACGACCTTCGTCGACCACGGCACGGCGGAATCCTTTCGCGCTGCATTGCGCCCGACCACGCGCATGGTGTTCATCGAGTCGCCCTCGAATCCACTGACCGAGGTATTCGACATTGCAGCTCTGGTGGCAGTCGCTCATGAAGCGGGCGCGCTGCTGGTGGTCGACAACTGTTTCTGCACGCCGGCATTGCAGCGCCCCCTGGCCCTTGGCGCCGATCTGGTGATTCACTCCGCGACCAAGTATCTCGACGGCCAGGGTCGCGTGCTGGGCGGCGCGGTCTGCGGTGCCAAGGCACTGACTGAGGAAGTTTTCAAGTTTCTGCGTACGGCCGGACCGTGCCTGTCGCCGTTCAATGCCTGGATCATTTTGAAAGGGCTGGAAACCCTCTCGGTGCGCATGAAGGCGCAATCGGCGCATGCGCTCGAACTCGCGCAGTGGCTGGAGTCCCAGCCAGCGGTGGCGCGCGTGTATTACCCGGGTTTGCCGTCGCATCCGCAACACGGGCTGGCCCTGCGGCAGCAGACCGGCTCCGGCGCAATCGTGTCCTTCGACGTCAAGGGCGGACGCGAAGCGGCCTGGCGGGTGGTGGACAATTGCCGCCTGTTGTCGATCACCGCCAATCTGGGCGACACCAAGACCACCATTACCCATCCGGCGTCGACCACCCATGGCCGCATCTCGCCGGAGGCCAGGGCGGCATCGGGCATCGGTGAGGGCCTGTTGCGGATCGCGGTGGGTCTCGAAACACCGGCCGATCTTCAAGCCGATCTGCTGCGCGGCCTGGCTTGAGGTCGGCTGGTTCGTCCGAAGCGACGTCCAATCATCAAGTGTGAGCAAATGAGTCGGATCTCCCGCGCCGGGAAAGATGGCTGGGGGCAGGAGATCGTGCCGCATTAGTCTTGTTTCAACGTCACGGGCGCCACCTTCCGCCGCAACAAAGCTGGCGCGAATCAGCGGGAAAAATCCAGGCGCCGGCAGCCGTTCGGGCCGATTTCCAGTGCGTCGCCGCGCCCCGTATCCCAGTCCGACAGCACCCAGCGCTCGGCCACACCGTCGGCAAGCGCGATGTTCTCGCGCCCCGGTCGATGGGTATGGCCGTGAATCAGGCGGCTACAGCCGCTGCTTGTCAGTGCGGCGCGTATCGCGGCGGCGTTGGCGTCCATGATGGCGGCGGGTTTTTTTAGCATGGCTTCGGCGCTGCGGCGGCGCAGGGTCTCAACTTCGGCAAGGCGTTCCGCGAGCGGGCGGGCAAGAAAACGAGTTTGCCACTCCGTGGCGCGCACCATGCGGCGGAACTCCTGATAGGCGACATCGTCGGTACAAACTGTGTCGCCATGCATCAGCAGCGTCGCCGTATCGCCAACGCCGACTTTTACCGTTTCGTCCAGGAGTTGAATTCCGGCGGCGGCGGCAAAGACTTCACCGAGCAGGAAATCGCGATTGCCGGCGATGAAATAAATTGGCGAACCCCGGTCCGCCAGATCGCGCAAGAGTCTGCACACCTGGGTATTGAAGGGATCGGCCAGATCGTCATCGCCGATCCAGTATTCGAACAAGTCACCGAGGATGAACAGAGTTCCGACACCGCTGGCCGCGGTATCCGCCAGAAAGGCAGCGAAACGCTCGGTGAGGTCAGGCCTTTCCTTGCGCAGGTGCAGATCGGAAACGAAGCGGGCAGTTCCGGCTATGTTCAGCATGGAACCGCCCTCGCGCTTCAAATCTTTTCGGCGCGCTCGATGACGACGTCTTCCTTGGGCACGTTCTGGTGAAAGCCCTTGTTGGCGGTCTTCACCGTCCTGATCTTGTCCACGATATCCTGGCCTTCGACCACGCGGCCGAAAACGCAGTAGCCCCAACCGTCCTGGCATTGATCGTTGTCGAGAAAGCCGTTGTCGCCGACGTTGATGAAGAACTGCGCCGTGGCCGAATGGGGGTCGCTGGTGCGGGCCATGGCGACGGTATAGCGCTCGTTCTTGAGGCCGTTCTTGGCTTCGTTTTCAATCGGTTCCTTGACCGGCTTTTGCTCCATGGCCGGATCGAATCCGCCGCCCTGGATCATGAAGCCATCGATCACGCGATGGAAAATCGTGTTGTCGTAGTGGCCGGCTTCGACATAGGCGATGAAGTTGGCGACGCTTTTCGGAGCCTTCTCGGCGTCGAGTTCGAGGGTGATATCGCCGTGGTTGGTGGTGAGCTTGATCATTGGATTTATCCTGTATGAGTTATTTCTTGGTCGGAAGCAGCTTGACGGATTCGATCAGAATCGGCGTCGTCGGCACGTCTTGAAAAGGGCCTGACCTTCCGGTCGGTATCTTCGCGATCTTTTCTACAATGTCGAAGCTCTGCACCACCTTGCCGAATACGGCGTAGCCCCAGCCACGGTCGCTGGGTGCCGTGTGATCTAGGAATGCGTTGTTATTCAGGTTTATGAAAAACTGGGCAGCCGCCGAATGGGGGTCGTTGGTGCGGGCCATGGCCAAGGTGCCCAACTCGTTCTTCAGCCCATTCTTGGCTTCGTTCTGTATCGGTGCGCGGGCTGGCTTCTCCTTCATCTCCGAAGTGAAGCCGCCGCCCTGGATCATGAAGCCTGGAATGACGCGGTGGAAGATCGTACCGTTGAAGAAACCATCCTTGGTGTACTGCAGAAAGTTCTCTACCGTTTTCGGTGCCTTGTCCTGATACAACTCGATGATCAAGGTGCCCTGCGAGGTTTTCATCTCGACTTGCGGATTGGCGGCATGGACGACGGTGCTGAACAGAAAGGCGATGGCAAGCAGAAACAGGCGAAACATGTGGCCTCCAGGAATTCGATTGAGTGAAATGGTGATGCGGGTGGCGCTGAGCGCCAGTCTCAGGCGGCGCCCTCGAACATGATTTTCCAGCGTCCGCTCTCCTTGATCCAGTACTGGCGCTTTTTCATTTGGCCGGAGAGATTGCTGGAGCGGTAATCCTGTTCGAAGGTGACAACGACGTGATCATCCTTGCCCGGGTTGCGGAACATGCTGATGTTGCTGGTACCCACCTTGATCCAGCTTTTGGCCGCGTTGACCACGCGTTTATGTTCGATCCAGCTGCTGTAGTCCTGGCGATCGGCATTGAACTTCTTCGAATAGTGGCGCGCGTAATGATTCGGGTCGCGACTCTCCCAATCCTTGCGCCATTCCTCGATCATGCCCAGCAGCGAGGCACGCTCGGCCTGCCAGTCATCCAGCGACAGCCATTCAATGCTGTTGCTGATGATCACCGGCGTCAGGCCGACCTGCAGATTCTTCGACAGGCTGTCGAGATCCTGATTGGCCAGCACGACGCAGCCATCGGAAGCCTTTGGCGGGCGTGAAAAGGTGTCGGAGGGCGTGCCGTGCAACCAGATGCCGTGGCCGTTGCGGCCTTGAAGCTTGTCCCAGTCATTGGGATAGTTGATCGGAAAGGCGCCGCTGCCATACAAGTCGGCGAGTTTTTGTCGCGGCAAGCTGGAGGTGACGTGATAGACCCCGATCGGTGTTTTCTTGTCACCTTCGCGGGCTTTGTCCGAACCGAGCTTGCCCTGGGAAATGTAGTAGTCGGCGACAAAGCGCGGCGTACCATTGTCGTTCTGGTAAAGGTAGAGTCTGGATTTCTGCGTATCGACCACCACCGCGTGCTTCTGTTCCGGCTGCATCTGCAGCAGGTAGCGCGGCACATAGTCGGTGGGCGGCTTGCTGCGGTAGCCCTTGAGGCGGACGATGGCCTCCTCGCGCAGGTCGGCCACCTTGTCGCCCGATGCCGGTCCGCCGCCTTCGCCGAAGGCCAGCAGCGCGCGCGAGCGGGCGAGCAGCAAGTCGCCCTTGACCAGATGCGCCAGCCGGAATTTTGGGTAGGCCTTGATCAGCATGTCCGTCTGCTGCATGGCGATGTCGAGCCGGTTGTTTTCGATGGCGTCGAACACTTTCGCCAGCAAGGGTTCCGGACCCGAATCGGTATAGCTCGGCTCGGCGGCAGTCGCGACGGGTTCCTGCTTGAGATGCTTGGGCGCCTTGCCTGAAGCCTCGACCGCACCGCTTGCT
>JAIPCT010000084.1 GCA_021738065.1 Burkholderiaceae bacterium | reverse complement strand
CCCCAGTCCTTTGCCGATGAGTCCCACCAGCCCCGCGCCGGCAATCGCGCCGAGGGTTTTGGCGTAGGGAATGGGGGACAGCAGATTAGCGGGCAGTGCCGGGCCGGTGACAATCATGCCGCCGCCGATCCAGCCCAGCAGTGCGCCGCCGGCGGTGATGACGACAGGATAGCGGTCCATCAGCTTGAGCACCAGCTGGCTGCCCCAGACCACGATCGGGATCGATATCAGGATGCCGAAAGTCACCAGCACCATGCTGCCGTTGGCGGCGCCGGCGACGGCGATGACGTTGTCAAGGCTCATCACTGCGTCGGCCACGACAATGGTCTTGATCGCGCCGGCCAGCGTGGTTGAGGCGGCGACGTCGCCGTGGCCGTCGTCTTCGGGCAGCAACAGCTTGACGCCGATCCAGAACAGGAGCAGCGCGCCGACAATCTTCAGCCAGGGCACCGCCAGCAGCTGCAGGGCGAAAAAGATCAGGGCGACGCGCAGACCGATGGCGCCGGCAACACCCCAGAAAATACCCTTCTTGCGTTGATCCTCGGGCAGCTTGCGACAGGCCAAGGCAATCACCACGGCGTTGTCGCCACCGAGCAGGATGTCGATGAGGATGATTTGCAGCACCGCAATCCAGAAGGCGGCGGTCGAAATGTCGAGCATTGGGGGCGATCCTGTGGCGGGCAGTTTGCGGGTGCAGAGTGTAATCGGAGTCGTGCCGCTTTGGGGGCGGCCAAGGCCCTGCGGCGTCGAACAGCGGCTTTCTGGTAATGTCCGCCAACCATGATCGAACAACCCACCGTCGCCCCTGCCCCTGTTGTTGGTATTCGCCTGTGCTCGACGCGGCAACCCTTCCGACAGCTTTGGGGCAGCGCGGAGGCCGCATTATGAGCGCCCTGACCAGCCGTTCCGGTGTGATGCTCGGTCTCGGCGTGGCCGTCGCCGCTTATTTGCTGTCTTTTTTTCACCGTGTTGCGCCGGCGGCAATATCCGGCGATCTGCAGGCGACTTTTGCCATCGGCGGCGCTCAGCTGGGAACCCTGGCGGCAACCTATTTCTACGTCTACACCTTGATGCAGATTCCCACCGGGGTATTGGCCGATACCCTGGGGCCGCGCCGCATACTGTTCTGGGGTGGCCTGGTGGCGGGCGTCGGCGCGATCCTGTTCGGCCTCGCGCCGACCTTCGAACTGGCGTTCGCCGGCCGCACGCTGGTCGGGCTCGGTGTCTCGGTGACCTTCATCGCCATGCTCAAGCTCATCGCGCTGGGCTTTGAAGAACGTCGCTTCGCCACCCTGGTGGGGCTGTGCATGTTGTTGGGCAACTTCGGCTCAATACTGGCCGGCGCGCCCCTGGCATGGGCAACCCAGGCGGCGGGCTGGCGTCAGGTGTTTGTGGTGGTCGGGCTGTTGTCCTTCGCGCTGGCCTTCGCCAGCCGCGTCTGGGTCATCGATACGCCTGCCGGAAAGGTCGACCGCACCGCCTGGCTCAGCGGTCTGCTGGTCGTCCTCAAGAACCGCGCGACCTGGCCCGGATTTTTTGCCAATACCGGACTCTCGGGCGCCTTCTTCGCCTTCGCCGGGCTGTGGGCGGTGCCTTATCTGACCCAGATGCACGGCATGACGCGGGGCACCGCCTCCGGCCATGTGAGCATTTACTTTCTTGGCTTTGCTTTTGGTTCGGCCTTGTGGGGGAGGGTGTCGGATGCCCTGGGGCGACGCAAGGCGGTTGCGCTGGCGGTATCAGGTTTGCATGTCCTTGGCTGGGCAGCCTGGTTGTGGGCGACATGGCAGGGCGCGGCTCTGCCGTTGTTGGCCACCTATGCGCTGTGCGGCATCATGGGCCTCGCCTCGGCGGGCTTCACCCTGTCGTGGGCCAGCGCCAAGGAAGTCAATCCGCCGCTGCTTTCCGGCATGGCGACCAGCGTGGTGAATGTCGGCGTGTTTCTCGGTCCGGCCATCCTGCAGCCCTTGGTCGGCTGGCTGATGGAGCGCAGTTGGGATGGCAAAATCGAGGCCGGCGTGCGTATCTATTCTGCGGCCGAGTGGCGCAACGGCATGCTGCTGATGGCCGTCGCCGCCGTCGCCGGCTGGCTGGCAACGCTGTTTGTCAAAGAGACCGGTTGTCGCAATGTCTGGCGGGACGAGGGAAAAAAATGAAAGGCATACTGCTTTTTGGTCACGGCGCGCGCAATCCCGAGTGGGCGCAGCCGTTCCATCGTATTCGCGACGCCATTCTGGCGCGTGAACCTCAGGCGCTGGTCGAGCCGGGCTTTCTCGAACTGATGCGGCCGAGCTTCGACGAAGGCGTCGATTGCCTGGTGCGCCAGGGCGCGACCGAAATCGTCGTGGTGCCGATCTTCATGGCGGCAGGCAGCCATGTCAAAAAGGATTTGCCGCAAATGGCAGCCAGCGCCATGGATCGCCATGCCGGCCTGGTGATCGAACTGGCGGCACCGGTCGGTGAAGCCGATCCCGTATTGGCCGCTATGGCGGACTACGCTCTTAATGCCGAGATGGACAAGAAAGCAGATAAGGGCTGAAGGCCGGCTGATTCTCCGGTCTGGTTTGTGTCAGCCGGAGGTGCACAAAAAACGGGGGCTTGCGCCCCCGTTTTTTTGCAACAAAGACAGTGGATCAATACACGTCGTGCTGGGTATTGTTCACGTTGAACTTGCCGGTTGGCGTGATCAGCTTGGGATCCTTGATCACGGCCTTCAGCGCGCGCGTCTTGTCATCGACGACAACGATGGCGGAGACCTTGTCCTTGGCGCTCCAGACCGAGAACCAGACTTCGTCGCCGGCTTTGTTGTACTCAGGCTGGACGATGCGTCGAGCGCCGTCATCCTTGATGCCCGACCAGTCGCCGATCGGCAGCACTTTGAAACCTTCGTCCAGATGCTTGATATCGAACACGGCGATTGACTGGCTTATCGCGGCATCCGGATTCAGCGGCGTATCAACCCACAGGTTGGTCGACTTCGGATGTGTCTTGATGAACAGCGAACCGCCACCCTGGGCCTTGATGGTCTGTACTACCTTCCAGGCCTGATCCTTGTGCTTCTTCGGATCGGTGCCGATCAGGCTGATCGTTTCGTCGCCGAGATGGCTGGTGGCCCAGACCGGACCGAACTTCGGATGGATGAAATTGGCGCCGCGACCCGGGTGCGGAACCTTGCCGACCTCAACCAACGCCGTCAGCCTGTCCTCTTTGGTATCAATCACGCCGATCTTGTTCGAGGCATTCGCCGCGGTCATGAAGTAGCGCCCGGTGGAGTCCATGCCACCATCGTGCAGGAACGGCGCGACGTTAATGCTGGTGATCTTCAGGTTCTCCAGATCCTTGTAGTTCACCACCAGAACCTTGCCGGTTTCCTTGGCATTGACGAAGAACTCGGGATTGTAGTGCGACGAAACAATCGCGGCCACGCGCGGCTCAGGATGGTATTCCTGGGTGCCGACCACCATGCCGCGGGTCGATTCGATGCGCAGCGGCTTCAGCGTGTCGCCTTCCATGATGACAAACTGTGGTGGCCAGTAGGTGCCGGCAATCGCGTATTTGTCCTCATAGCCCTTGAACTTGGAGGTTTCAACGGAACGCGCTTCGAGGCCGACCTTGATCTCGGCTACGCTGAACGGTGTTTCCATCCAGAGATCGATCAGGTTGATGCGGGCATCGCGGCCGATGACATAAAGATAACGGCCAGATTGCGACATGCGTGAAATATGTACCGCGTAGCCGGTCCTGATGATGGTGACGATCTTCTTGGTCTTGCCGTCGATCAGCGCGATCTCGCCGGCATCACGCAAGGTAACGGAGAACAGATTGCTCAGATCGAGGTCGTTCAGCTTCTTCTTCGGACGCTGGCTCGGAGGAACCAGTACTTTCAGCGAGGCCAGCATGTCCTTCATGCCCCATTCCGGTGGCGTCGGCGGTTCCTGCTGGATATAACGGGCCATCAGGTCGACTTCGGCGTCGTTGAGTTCGCCAGACGTCCCCCAGTTCGGCATGCCGCCGGGTGAGCCGTACTTGATGAAAACTTTCAGATATTCGGTGCCGTTGGCAATGGTCTTGTCGGTGGTCAAGGGTTTGCCTGTGGCACCCTTGCGCAATACGCCGTGGCAACCGGCGCAGCGTTGAAAGTAGATATTCTTGCCCGTCTCGAACTCCGCCTCGGTCATCGACGGCGCCTTGGGGTTGGCGTTTTGGTGGATTATCGCCGCGCCTACGGGGGACGAGTCACCCGCCTGATAGCTCTTCTCGGCCGGGGCTCGTTGTTCGTGAGTCTTTTCCTGCGCGGTGACATTGGCCACTGCCAGCGGCAACGTCAAAGCGACGATCAAACCGGCTTTCCGCCAGGCGGCGAAGTTGTTTACGTGCATGCTTACTCCCCTATTTTATTGATATTTAAAACAATTTTATTTATTGCGAGGGCGCAAGTTGCCTTATGTTGATTCATCGATTCTTGATCAGGATCAAATCGATCGCGATTGGGCGTATAACAGAATGGCTTGGTCGAGGCATGGAAACGTTTAGATAAAAACCATTAATATCAGAACACTCCGTGAATTCCTTGATGTAGTGGGCGTCTTGACCCGATTGAACGTTTGCTTGCTGTGATTACTTGATTTTTAGCAATATAAGCATATACTGATATAGATGATGACTCATCACGATTTCCTCCTCAAGGGCTTTCTCCTCTTCCTGACGGCCCTTGTTTCCTCGCTCGCCGGTCTGGTGCCGGCGAGCAGGTCTTTTGCCGCCGATGCGGCGCAGAACGTTCCCTTGCAGGACAAGACAGTAGCCAGCGTGATCGTTCAGCTGCGCCAAGTCGATCTGGGTTTCCCGGTGGAAGCCACGGTGGAAGCCGTGCATCAGGCGACGGTGGCGGCGCAGATTCAGGGGCGCGTAGTCGAGATGCGCGTCGAGGCCGGGCAGTGGGTCAAACGGGGAGATTTATTGTTGCGGCTGGATGCGCGCGAAGCGGCCGGATCCGATGTCAGCGCGCGCGCGGCGTTGGTTCAGGCAGGTGCCGCGTATGAGCGATCCAAGAGCCTTCACGCGCAAAAATATATCAGTCAGGCGGCGCTCGATCAGTCTGCTGCGGCACTCAAGGTGGCTCAAGGTGCAGCGGGAGCCACGGGGGCGACGCTCTCGCACGGGAATGTGACCGCTCCAATGGCCGGCGTGGTGGCGCAACGCCATGTCGAGCCGGGCGAAATGGCGACGCCGGGGCTGCCGCTTGTCACCCTTTTCGATCCAAAAAGCATGCGTGTGATCGCCAGCCTGCCGCAGTACAAGCTGGCTGAGCTGAAGAAATCCGGTAGCGCCCGCATCGAGTTTCCTGAAACCGGAAAATGGCTTGACGCCACGCGCTTGGAAATCCTTCCGACGGTAGATGCTCGCAGCCATACCGCGACGGCACGTCTCTACCTGCCGGACAACGTCGAGGCCGTGGTCCCCGGCATGTATGCACGCGCCCATTTCACCATCGGGCAAGCGCAGAAGCTTACGGTACCGCAGGCGGCTATTCTGCGACGCGGGGAAGTGACCGCGGTCTATGTTCTGGATCAGAACGGCGCAGCCCGCATGCGCCAGGTGCGCCTCGGCGAGGCGGTATCGGGTGGCGAACTGGAAGTGCTGGCCGGCATCGATCCCGGCGAGCGGATCAGTTTGAATCCAGTGAAGACCGGAATTGAAATGAAGATGCCGGCGTCGAAATGATGCCGATCAGGAAAAGCTATGGGCGAGACAGCTCGCTCTATGCCGTTGAGGAAACCGGGGTCCGATAATCGGACACCTGTTTTTAATTCCAAAAGGAGACTTCAATGGCACATATCGTAATCCTCGGCGCTGGCATCGGCGGTATGCCCGCTGCCTACGAAATGAGTGATAAGTTGCGACCCGGCGACAAGCTGACGGTGATTTCAAACTATGCGATGCACCATTTCACACCGTCGAATCCCTGGGTCGCCGTCGATTGGCGCAAGCGGGGCGACATCGAAGTGGATATCGCTCCCTTGCTGGCGAAGAAGAAAGTCGATTTCATTCCGGTTGGCGCCAAGCGGGTGCATCCGGACAAGAACCAGATCGAACTCGATGATGGCCAAGTTGTGGAATATGACTACCTGGTGATCGCCACCGGCCCAAAGTTGGCTTTCGAGGAAGTCGAGGGGCTGGGACCGGATGGGCACACCCATTCGATTTGCCATGTCGACCATGCGGTCGAAGCCGAGAAAGCCTGGCAGGAGTTTGTCAAGGATCCGGGTCACATTGTGGTCGGGGCGGTGCAGATGGCTTCCTGTTACGGTCCGGCTTACGAATTTGCGATGATCATGGACACCGATCTGCGCAAGCGCAAACTTCGCGACAAAGTGCCCATGACTTTCGTCACGGCAGAGCCCTACATTGGCCATCTGGGTCTGGGCGGCGTCGGCGACTCGAAAGGGCTGATCGAATCAGTGATGCGCGATCGTCACATCAAGTGGATCTGCAATGCCAAGACCACCAAGGTCGAAGCCGGCAAGATGTATGTCACGGAACACAATGAAGACGGCACGCCGAAAAAGGAGCATGTCCTCGATTTCAAATACTCGATGATGCTGCCGGCTTTCAAGGGCATCGATGCGGTGTTCGGCATCGAAGGCCTGACCAACCCGCGCGGCTTCATCCTGATTGACGCCTTTCAGCGCAATCCGAAATTCAAGAACGTCTATTCCGTGGGCGTCTGCGTCGCTATCCCGCCAGTCGAGGCAACCCCGGTGCCAACCGGCGCGCCGAAGACCGGCTACATGATCGAGTCGATGGTCAGCGCCACGGTACATAATATTCGTGAGGCCATGGAAGGCAAGGAGCCAAGCCACAAGGCGACATGGAACGCGGTTTGTCTGGCCGATTTCGGCGACAACGGAGCGTGTTTCGTCGCCTTGCCGCAGATACCGCCACGCAACGTGAATTGGTTCTCGCAGGGTAAATGGGTGCATCTGGCCAAGATCGCGTTCGAGAAGTTCTACATGCGCAAGATCAAGAAGGGCACCAGCGAGCACGTATTCGAAAAGATGGTGCTCAATGCATTGGGCATCATGAAACTGAAAGACAAGTAACAGGCTGCCAATACGCAAACGCACGAAAACGCGAAGACGCCGAGAAGTCCGGACCGATGAACGGAGAGACCTGACAAAAGGGACCTGCGCTCCAAGCCGCGCCTCTGCGTCTTCGCGTCGAAATCGACGATCGCAGTCAATTGAGAGGTGATGGTGGGCATTTCCGGTCGCATAGCAGAGTATTTTCTCAGGAACTCCCTGACGCCCCTGATCGCGCTGATCGCGCTGTTGCTGGGCATCGGCGCGACCTTGATCACGCCGCGCGAGGAAGAGCCGCAGATCAACGTCACCATGGCGAATGTCTTCGTGCCCTTCCCCGGCGCGTCGACCAAGGATGTCGAGGCGCTGGTGACGCGCCCGGCCGAGCAGGTGCTGTCGCGTATCGCCGGCATCGAGCATGTGTACTCGGTTTCACGTCCGGGCATGGCGATCATCACCGTTCAGTTTGAGGTCGGCGAGGATCCGATCCAGGCCTTGGTGCGTCTCTATGACACCATCGATTCGCACCGCGACTGGCTTTCACCCAATCTCGGTGTGATGGCACCGATCATCAAGCCCAAGGGCATCGATGACGTGCCCATTGTCACCCTGACATTCCACAGTTCCGATCCGGCCAAGTCGGCTTTCGAAATGCAGCAGGTGGCACGCGCAACGGAGATCGATCTCAAACGCATTGCTGGTACCCGCGATGTCGCCACCATCGGCGGTCCCGGCCATGTGATTCGCGTCGTCATGGATGCCGACCGCATGAACGCGCATGGAATCACGGCGCAGGACCTGAAAGCCGCATTGCAGGTTTCAAACGCTTCGCAACCCGCGGGCAGCCTGGTCAGCGGCAACCGCGAAGTGCTGGTGCAAACCGGTACCTATATTGAGTCGGCGGCTGACGTCAAGCGCCTGGTGGTCGGCGTGTTCGAACGCAAGCCGGTGTTTCTGGCCGACGTAGCCCGCGTGATCGACGGCGCCGATCAGCCGATCAGCTACGTCTGGCACGGAGATCGCAAAAGCGAGTTCCCCGCCGTGACCCTCTCCGTATCCAAGAAACCCGGCGTCAATGCCGCCGATGTTGCTGAAGCTGTGATCGCTCGAGCCGAGGCGCTGAAGGGTACGGTCATTCCCGATGGCGTCGAATTCAGCGTGACACGCAACTACGGCGCAACCGCCACCGACAAGGCACAGAAACTGATCGGCAAATTGGTGTTTGCCACCGGCTTCGTCGTGCTCCTGGTGCTGTTTGCGCTGGGGCGGCGCGAAGCCGTGATCGTCGGCACGGCGGTCACGCTGACCCTGGCGGCCACACTGTTTGCCTCTTGGGCTTATGGTTTCACGCTGAATCGCGTGTCGCTCTTCGCGCTGATCTTCTCCATCGGTATTCTGGTTGACGACGCCATCGTGGTGGTCGAAAATATTCACCGCTGGAGCCTGCTTCACCCCGACAAGCCGCTGTGGGAAATAATTCCGCCCGCTGTGGATGAAGTCGGTGGCCCGACCATATTGGCCACCTTTACCGTGATCGCGGCATTGTTGCCGATGGCCTTTGTCACCGGGCTCATGGGCCCCTACATGAGCCCGATTCCGATCAATGCCTCGATGGGCATGTTCATTTCGCTGGCGATCGCCTTCGTCATCACGCCTTGGCTGGCGCTTAAGCTGATGAAGCCGGCTGCGCATGGTAGCGATGGCAGTCACGTCGGCGACGCCACAACTGCAAGGCTGGACAGATTTTTCCGCCGCATCATGACGCCGCTGCTCGATCCCGAGAGCGGCAAGAGGGCGCGACGCAAGTTGTGGCTCGGCATTCTGGTGGCAATTCTGGCCTCGGTTAGCCTCGGCTTCTTCAAACTGGTGGTTCTGAAGATGCTGCCCTTCGACAACAAAAGCGAATTCCAGATTGTGCTCGACATGCCAGTCGGCACGCCGCTGGAAGAAACCGCGAAGGTGCTGCGTGAAATTTCTGCAGAGCTTGCCCAAGTGGAAGAGGTCGCTGACTATCAGGTCTATGCCGGTACCGCGAGTCCGATCAACTTCAACGGTCTGGTGCGTCAGTACTACTTGCGCAGCGCCCCAGAAATGGGCGACATCCAGGTCAACCTGGTGGACAAGAAGCATCGCGACCGGCAAAGCCACGAGATCGCCGTTTCGGTGCGCGAGAGGGTGACTGCGGCTGCTCTCAGGCACGGCGGAAACGTCAAGGTGGTTGAAGTGCCGCCGGGGCCGCCGGTCATGTCGCCGATTGTCGCGGAAATCTACGGCCCCGACTATGCCGGGCAGATCGCCGTGGCAAAACAGGTCAGGGCGGCATTCGAGGGCACGGCCGACATCATCGGGGTCGATGATACGGTGGATGAAGATGCCCCCAAGATCGTACTGCGCGTCGCCCAGGCCAAGGCGGCGCAGCTTGGCGTGGCACAGAAGGACATAGTCGATGTGGTACGAATGGGGCTCTCCGGCGAAGACGTGACGCCGGTGCATGACGGCGACGCCAAGTACGAAATCCCGGTGCGTATCGTCCTGCCCGCCGAGCGCCAGAACAGCATCGATCAGCTGCTCAAGCTCAAGGTGCGCGGTCGCGAAGGCCAGTTGGTGCCGGTCTCGGAGATGGTGGAGGTCAAGCACGTCCTGCGCGAGAAAGTGATTTATCACAAGGATATGCTGCCGGTGGTGTTCGTCACCGGCGACATGGGCGGCAAGCTCGACTCGCCCTTGTACGGCATGTTTGATATCCGCAGCAAACTGGCAGGTATCGCATTGCCGCAGGGCGGCACGCTGGGCGAGTATTTCTTCAAACAGCCGGCGGATCCCTATGCGCAATACTCGCTGAAGTGGGATGGCGAATGGCAGGTGACCTTCGAAACCTTTCGCGACATGGGTCTGGCCTATGCCGTTGGCCTGATCCTGATTTATTTGCTGGTGGTGGCGCAGTTCAAGAGCTATCTGGTGCCGCTGATCATAATGGCGCCGATTCCGCTGACCATCATCGGCGTCATGCCCGGCCATGCGATTTTTGGTGCGCAATACACCGCAACATCGATGATCGGCATGATTGCGCTGGCCGGCATCATCGTGCGCAATTCGATCCTGCTGGTGGACTTCATCAACGAGCAGGTGGCGGCTGGCATGGACTTCGCCGAGGCCGTGATTCAGGCCGCGGCGATTCGCGCCAAGCCCATCGTGCTGACGGGGCTGGCTGCGATGCTCGGTGCGCTGTTCATTGTCGACGACCCGATTTTTGCCGGGCTCGCCCTGTCGCTGATATTCGGCATTTTTGTCTCCACCGCGCTGACGCTGGTGGTGATTCCGGTGCTGTACTACGCTGCGATGAAAACCAGAATTCAGCGCGGGACAACGTGAGGTTCGCGAACGTCGAGCGACACGGCCGGAATTGATAAACGATTTCAACTCATCCAACCTCTATCCATTCAAGGAGTCTTTCGCATGACCGTCAATCAATACGTCCGCATCATCGCCGGCTTTTTCATCATGGCCTCACTGACCCTCGCCCACACTATGGGCCAGGTCGACATGAGCACGCTGTCCTGGCTCTGGTTTACCGCCTTTGTCGGCGCCAATCTGTTCCAGAGCGGCTTCACCAAGTTTTGTCCGCTGGACATGTTCCTCAAGAAACTGGGCGTCCCGGTTTCGAGCGGCAACAGCTGCGCCTAGTCAGGCAGAACGACACGCGCTTGTTTGGTACGGCGTTGACTCGCCGTACCGCCAGCGCCGTCCGCAAGGCATACCGCCTCAGGCTCTGCCGGAGGCACAAATTTCAGGCGAACAGTCGGGCCAATTCGGCGCCCGGTGACGGCGCGCGCATGAAGGCCTCGCCGACAAGGAAGGCATGCACGCCATGTTCGCGCATCAGCGCGACATCGGCCGGCGCGAGAATGCCGGACTCCGTGATCACGATGCGATCCGCCGGCATGCGGCCAAGTTGCGACAGGGTGGTGTCGAGGCTGACGTCGAAGCTGCGCAGATTGCGGTTGTTGATACCGATCAGTGGCGTCTTCAGTTGCAGGGCGATATCCAGTTCCGCCGCGTCGTGGGATTCAACCAGCACCGTCATGTCGAGGCTTGCGGCGATGGCTTCCATCTCCTGCATTTGCGTCAGGCTCAGGGCGGCGACGATCAGCAATATCGCGTCTGCCCCCATGGCGCGGGCCTCGAACACCTGGTAGGGATCGACCAGGAAGTCCTTGCGCAGCACGGGCAGGGAGCACGCCGCACGCGCTTCGCGAAGATAGATTTCCGAACCCTGAAAAAACTGCCTGTCGGTCAACACCGACAGGCAAGCCGCGCCGTGCTCTTCGTAATCGGCGGCGATTTCCGCCGGGCGGAAATCGGCGCGGATCACGCCTTTCGAAGGGCTGGCTTTCTTGATTTCGGCAATCACCGCCGTATCGCCAGCGCCGACTTTCTTCCTGATGGAGCCGATGAAATCGCGTCGCACCGGCTGCGCTTCCGCTGCGGTACGCACCGTCGCCAGCGGCCTGGCCGCAGACGCCGCCGCAACTTCCTCGCGCTTGACGTCGAGAATACGCTGGAGAATGTCCGACATCAGGCGAACTTGCTGGTGAAGGCGACGAACGCGTCGAGCTTCTTGCGCGCCGCACCGCTGGCGATCGCCTCGCGTGCCTTGGCGATGCCGTCGCCGATGGTGTCCGCGAGGTTGGCCGAATACAGCGCGGCGCCGGCATTCAGCGTGACGATCTCGCGCGGCGTGCCGGGCGTGTTGTCGAGGGACTCGATCAGCATGGCCTTCGATTCTGCGGCATCGGCCACGCGCAGGCTGCGGTTCGACACCATCGACAGGCCGTAGTCTTCCGGATGGATTTCATATTCGGTGATCTTGCCGTCTTTCAATTCGCCGACCAGCGTCGCCGCACCCAGCGAAATTTCGTCCATGCCGTCCTTGCCCCAGACCACCATGACATGGTCGGCGCCGAGCTGCTTCATCACGCGCACCTGGATGCCGACCAGGTCGGGATGGAACACGCCCATCAGGGTGTTCGGCGCGCCGGCGGGATTGGTCAGCGGCCCGAGGATGTTGAAAATTGTTCTAACCGCCATTTCGCGTCGTACAGGCGCAACATTTTTCATCGCCGGATGATGGTTGGGAGCGAACATGAAGCCGCAGCCGATGGTCTCGATGCATTCGGCGACTTGTTGTGGGTTCAGCGTGATCTTGGCGCCGAGTGCTTCGAGAACGTCGGCCGATCCGGATTTGGACGAGACGCTGCGGTTGCCATGCTTGGCCACCGTGGCGCCTGCCGCCGCCGCGACAAACATCGAAGCCGTCGAGATATTGAAGGTGTGCGCGCCATCGCCGCCGGTACCGACGATATCGACGAAGTTCGGGTTGTGCGGCGTGTCGACCTTGGTCGACAACTCGCGCATGACCATGGCAGCGGCGGAAATCTCGCCGATGGTTTCTTTCTTCACGCGCAGGCCGGTAAGAATCGCCGCCACCATCAAAGGCGAGATTTCGCCCTGCATGATCTGCCGCATCAGATGCAGCATTTCGTCATGGAAAATCTCGCGGTGCTCGATGGTGCGCTGGAGCGCTTCCTGGGGGGTAATCATGATTTCAGATTCCTTTCACCACAGAGACACAGAGGCACAGAGGAAAAGCAAGATCGAGAATATTCAATGGGTTTCTCTGTGCCTCTGTGTCTTTGTGGTTCATGGTTTTGATTGAAGAAAATTTCGCAGCAGCTCGTGGCCGCAGTCGGTGAGTATTGATTCGGGATGAAATTGCACGCCTTCAACATGCAACTCGCGATGTCGCACGCCCATGATTTCGCCGTCCTCGGTCCAGGCCGTGATTTCGAGTTCGGCCGGCATTGTCTCGCGCCGGATCGCCAGCGAGTGATAACGGGTCACGGTCAGCGGGTTCGGCAGGCCGGCGAATACGCCTTTGCCTTCGTGATTCACCGGCGAGGTCTTGCCGTGCATGAGTTGCCTGGCATGCACGATCTCGCCGCCGAATGCCGCGCCAATGCACTGGTGGCCGAGACACACGCCAAGCAGCGGTATCTTGCCGGCAAACTCGGAAATGGCCGCAACGGATATGCCGGCTTGTGTCGGCGTGCAGGGGCCGGGCGAGACGACGATGCGGCCAGGCTTCATGGCGGCAATTTCCTTCACCGTAATGGCATCGTTGCGAAACACCTTGACGTCTTCGCCGAGCTCGCCGAAGTACTGCACCAGGTTGTAGGTGAAGCTGTCGTAATTGTCGATCATCAGTAGCATGATGAAAACCTTTCACCACAGAGACACAGAGACACAGAGAAAAGCGGGAGGAAATTCATAGCTTCATTCTCCGCAGTCCATTCTTGAGGGCCGGGACATTGAAATTGATCAGGAGTCCG
>JAIPCT010000083.1 GCA_021738065.1 Burkholderiaceae bacterium | reverse complement strand
GGACGTCGCGCAGGTAGCGTTGCACCGGGTACTCCATGGCATAGCCGTACGGGGCGAAGACGCGTGCTGCCTTGTCGCAGACCGTGGCGGCGGTTTCGGTGGCGAACAGCTTGGCCATCGCGGCTTCCTTGTGATAGGGCTTGCCCGAGTCGCAGCGCCAGGCGGCGTAATAGACGAGGTGTTCTGCCGCTTCGAGATCGGTCGCCATCTCCGCCAGCTTCATCTGGATCGCCTGGTAGCGGTTGATGGGCTTGCCGAACTGCTGGCGTTCGCCGGCATAGCGCACGGCCTCACTCAGCGCGGCATGAGCGACGCCGAGACCCATGGCGCCCGTGATGATGCGGATCTCGCCCAGGGTCTTGCGCAGATGGCCCTCGCCGTCGCCTTCGACCTTTGACAGGCGATGACTGTCGGGGACGAAGCATTCGTCGAAGGCGACTTCCGAGGTTGGCAATGCCCAGACGCCCATCTTGTGGATTTCACGGCCGACCGTGATGCCCTTGAAGCTTTTCTCGACCAGGAATATGGTGAGCTTTTTCTCCTCGCCAGCCTTGGCGAACACGGTGAAAAAATCAGCCACCGGTGCCGATGTGATCCAGGTCTTCTGGCCATTGATGAGGTAGCCGCCATCGACCTTTTTCGCCGTGGTTGCGATCGACCCGAGATCCGAGCCGGAGTTGGGTTCGGTCATGCAGATCGCGCCTATCTTCTCGCCGCGCAGCGCCGGCTTGAACAGGCGTTCGATGATGTCGTCGTTACCCAGCAGGTGCAAGAACTTGCTGCCCATCAACGATTGCATCGCCACCGCGCCGGCCAGCGACATCGAGCCGCGGGCAATCTCTTGCAGGGCGAGGCAGAACTCGGTGAGCGCCGTACCGCTACCGCCGACTTTTTCGGGATAGCGCATGCCGAAGAAACCGAGATCGGCCAGCTCCTGGAACAGGGCGCGGGGATAGACCTTGGCCTCGTCGAGCGCTTCGGCCTGCGGCGCAATGCGCTCGTCGCAAAAGCGGGCGAAGGTATCGCGGATCGAGCGCTGGTCGTCGGTGAGTTCGAAGTTCATGAAAACTCCTTCAACGCAGAGGACACGGAGACACAGAGCGCACAGAGTAAGGCTTTCTTCTCTTGCTCTTCTCCGTGTCCTCTGTGTCTCCGTGTCCTCCGTGTTGGGAGCGCCTGGCTTTTCATTCCATAAATCCGTAGTCGCGTTTCGCCGCTTCGGGAGTAATTACTCCGTTACGGATCTCCTCGGCCAGCAGCTTGCGGTCGCGTTTCTTCGGGTCGCCATAACCGCCACCGCCGCTGGCAACCTGGTGGTAGGTAGTGCCCATCGGCACACCGGTGATGAGGTCCTTGTTCTTCGGCACCACGGTCTGGCCGTCGGGGTAGTGCAGGCGGATGAAATTGAGGCCGCCTTCGCCGCCGCCAAAGAGGCCGAAGGCGGGTTCGAAATCGCCATCGCCGAAGGTCACCAGTTGCGTGTCGTCCGAGCCGATCCTGAAAATCGTTTCGACACCGAGTCCGCCGCGCCACTGTCCGGCGCCTGCCGAATCGGTCAGCAACTCATGTTTGATCAGCGTGTGTGGCGTTTGCTGCTCGAACATCTCGTAATCCTGGTCGAGCACGCCGCCCGAAGCGTCGATCATGCCGATATGGTCGTAGCCGTCGGTGCCGAGCATGCCACCGGAACCGCCTTTGAGACCCATGAAGCCGATGTCGACATACTTCTCGTTGTTCATCGGATCGATGCCGGTGGTCAGCGAGGCCAGCAAATTGTTCCAGCCGGCCGTGACGCGATCCGGCATCACGGGAGCCAAGGCGCGCTGGATGGCGTCGGCATTCGGCGGGCAAAGATGGTTGCCGAAGGTGGTGGCCTTGGGGTAGGCGGCATTGAGCAGGGTGCCTACCGGGATGACGATCTCGATCGGCTGCACCATGCCTTCGTTGTGCGGAATGTCCGGATTCACCATCTGCAGCAGGGTCAGAATGGTGGCCGACGCGCTGGAGGTGAAGGTGCCATTGACGAAGCCGTTGGTCTGCGCGTCGGTTTTCGAGTAGTCGAACTTGATCGACTTGTCCTTGACTTCGATGTCCACGCGGATGGTGAACTTGGAGCCGACATGGCGGCCATCGAAGTAAACGTAGCCCTCACCGGAGTAGTTGCCGTTGGGAATCTTGGAAATTTCGGATTCCATCATCTTGCGGGTGGCGTCGAACAGCGCCAGTTTGTGCGCCTCGTAACTTTCGACGCCGTACTTCTTGAGCAGTTCGAGCAGGCGACGCTCGCCGACGGTGCAGGCGCCCATCTCCGCCTTCATGTCGTGCTGCACGATGTCGAGACGGACGTTGGCAAAAATCAGACCCCACACGTCCTTGCGCAGCTTGCCGCGCTCGACCACCTTGACCGGCGGAATGCGCAGGGCTTCCTGCCAGACTTCGACCGCGTTCGGGTTGTAGCCGCCGGCGACATTGCCGCCGATGTCAGCCTGATGGCCCTTGACCGCGGTCCATGCCACCAGCTTATCTTCGAAGAACACCGGCTTGAAAGCGGCGACGTCGTTGTTCTGATTGCCCAGGCTGAACACGTCATTGTGGAAAATCACATCGCCCGGATAAATCTCGTCACCGAAAAACTCCTTGATGTACTTGCACACCGGCGCCAGCGAGAAGGCGAGAATCGGCAGGTTTTCGGTCTGCTCCAGCATGTTGCCGTCGGCATCGTAAAGACCGGTGACGTAGTCCTTGGCCTCGCAGAGAATCGGAGAGCGAGTGGTCTGCTCCATCGAAATGCTCATCTCGTCGGTAATAGACTTGAAGGTCCGCGCGTAGACGGACAGCAGAATCGGGTCAATTGTTGCGCTCATGCTGCGATCTCCTGTTCTTGCTTCATGCAGCCTCGGGCGAGGTCCTCGCGGCCTTTTTTGTAAATGACAAAAGAGCCCAGTGCGTCTACTGCACAGTCGTAGGATGCGCTGACGAATATTGCGGTGGTTTCCTGTTCGATCATGGCGGGGCCGTCAATGCGATGGCCGTAGCGCATCTTGTGTCCGTCAAAAACCGGCGTTTCCTCGAAGGTCTTGGTCTCGGGGATGTACATGTTGCGCTTGCCCTTGAGCGCTTTTGCGGCGTCGGTGCCACTCCAGGACTCACGGCGATAGGTCGGCTTGTCGGTGATGCCGATGGCCTGGACACGGACATTGATGATCTCGATCGGCGTGTTCTCCTGTTCCAGCGAGTAGCCGTAGAGCCGGTTGTGTTCGGCGTTGAAGGCGCTGGCGATTCCGACAGCATCGCGTGCGTCGATCAGTTCGCGCGGCACGCTGAAGGACACTTCGTGATACTGCTTGATATAGCGGCAGTCGAACTTGACGTCGTAGCGGCGACGCTCTTCGCCGATCCGCTCTTCGATCAGCTGACGGGTGCCGTCCGCCGACATTTCGTCGATCATGGCTGTGAGCCGGTCCCACTCGATGGTCTCGAGGCGGGAAACGAAGGTACGCACGAAGTCATGCTTGAGTTCGCTCATCAGCATGCCGAAGGCGCACAGCACCGACGACTCGCGCGGCACGATCTGCAAGGGGATTTCCAGTTCGCTGCAGATCAGGCAGGAATGAATCGGACCCGCGCCACCGGCCGGAATGAAAGGGAACTCACGCGGATCGAAGCCCCGCTTGATGGTGACTTCGCGCACGCCCTGGGCCATGTTGTTGCAGGCGACGCGGTACATGCCGGCTGCGGCTTCCTCGATGGACAGGCCCATCGGCTTGGCAATGTGTTCTTCGATCGCCTGGCGCGAGGCGGCGACATCCAGTTTCATCTTGCCGCCGGCAAAGAATTCCGGATCGAGATAGCCCAGCACCACGTTGGCATCGGTGGTCGCCGGCAGCGTGCCGCCCTTGCCGTAGCAGGCCGGACCGGGATCGGCACCCGCGCTTTGCGGGCCCATGCGCAACATGCCGCCATCGTCGAGCCAGCCGATCGATCCGCCGCCGGCGCCGATGGTGTGGATGTCGAGCATGGGCAGGGCGATCTTGTGGCGGGCAATTTCGCCATCATTCTTGATCATCGGTGTTTCCACCGCCACCGAGGCCTCGAAACTGGTGCCGCCCATGTCGGTGGTGATGCATTTGTTCTGGCCGTGCAAACGGACGTAAAACAGACCCGCGCCGGGGCCGCCGGCGGGCCCGGAGAGCAATGTCAGCGCGGCCTTTTCGCGGGCCAGCTGCGGTGTGATGACGCCACCGTTGGATTGCATGATCAGCAACAGGCTCTTGAAACCGATGCCCTTGAGCCGCCCCACCAACTGGTCAAGATAGTGATTGAGCTTGGGACCGACATAGGAGTTGAGCGCCGTGGTGCTGACCCGCTCGTAAAAACGAATCGACGGCAACAAATCGGTCGACACCGACAGATAGGCCTCGGGCATTTCCTTTCTGACCAATTCGGCCGCGGCCTGTTCGTGGGCAGCATTGGCGAAGGAGTTCATGAAACAGATCGAAACAGCCTGCACGTTTTCCTGTTTGAACAGCTCGACGGCCTTTTTGACCTGGTCGAGTTCAAGCGGCGCGGTTTCGGCGCCATTGCGGTCGAGGCGGCCGCTGATGCCGGCGCGAAGATAGCGTGGGACCAGGGGTTTGACGTTGGTGTAGCGATTGTTGTACTGCTCTTCACGAATGCCGCGGCGCATTTCCAGCGCATCGCGCACGCCTTCGGTGGTCAGCAGACCGCACTTGGCGCCGGTGCCGGTGAGCGTCGCATTGGTGGTGACGGTGGTGCCATGCACGATGGTATCGATGGTCGGCGCAAAGGCTTCCAGCGTCATGGGCGGATTCATGCTGGCGGCGATATCGGTCAGGCCATTGACGACGGCGATGGACGGGTCCGAGGGGGTTGACAGCGATTTGAATATCGCCGGCTCAGCGTCTTCGCGGGTGACCACGAAGTCGGTGAATGTGCCGCCGACGTCGATTCCGATTTTCAGCGCCATGAGATGCTCTCTATCATTTTCAAATTACCAATCATTGAGTTTGACCCGCGCAAGCAACCATATGGCGCACGTCTTCCTTGCGAACCTTGCCGAGGGCGGTCTTTGGCAGCTGATCCACCACCACCACTTCCTTGGGATATTTGTAGCGGGCAATACGACCTTCGAGCAGTTCGAGCACCATTTCACTGGTCAAACGGCAATCCGTTTTCGGTACCACGACGGCGATCACGATTTCGCCCCAGCGTTCGTCCGGCCGTCCTATCACTGCGGCTTCGGCAATGTCTGGACATTCGATCAGCAGGTTTTCGATCTCGGCCGGATAGATGTTCTCGCCACCCGAAATGATCATCTCCTTGCTGCGACCGTCGACATAAAGATAGCCTTCGTCATCCTGGTGGCCCATGTCACCGGTGTGAAACCAGCCATCGACCAGAACCGCTTTGGTGGTCTCGGGTGCGTTCCAGTAGCCGATCATGACGTTGTCGCCTCGCACCAGTATTTCTCCGGTTTCGCCGCGTTTCAGGTCCACGCCGTCGGCGTCGACAATCCGCAGCGCGCAGTGTCGGGCAACCTTGCCGGTCGAGCCGATTTTGCGCCGCGCGTCTTCCGCCTTGAGATAGGCGGCGATCGGACAGGTTTCGGTGGAGCCATAGACCTGCACCAGCGCAACGCCCTTGGCATGAACGGCATTGATGACATGCTTGGGAACGATGGTGGATCCGGTCGTGATCATGCGCAAGCCGGAAAAGTCGGCGCTGGCCCAACGGCGATGCGCCATCATCATGTCGAGTTGCGCGGGAACCAGCACGGTCAGCGTTATGCCTTCGCTTTCAATGGCGTCGAACGCGGCATCCGCGTCAAACTTCGGATGCAACACCACCGTACCGCCTGCCTGCAGCGTCGGCGTCGTCAGATTGTTCAGCCCTCCGACATGAAAAAGCGGCAGGGTGTTGAGGACGACATCGGTCGCCGTCAGATCATGCATGTCAGCGCTGTTGGCGGCATTGCAGATCAGCGCGCGCTGAGTCAGCAGAACACCCTTGGGTTTGCCGGTCGAGCCGGAGGTGTAGCAGATCAGCAGCGGCGTGTCCTCGCCGACTTGAGGATAGTTCGGAGCAGAAGCCTTGGCCAAGCACTGAAACTCATCCCAGGAAATCCAGTTGTCGGCAGCCGGGCCAAAGGCGATCAAGGTCATGGAACCCAGCGTGCCGCGGAATGCTTCGGTCTGCAGCATGAATGCCGGTTCGACGAAGAGGTGCGACGGTGGGCAATCGGCGAGCATTTGGCGGTGTTCGGGACCCGCGAGCCGCCAATTCAACGGCATGAACAGCGCACCAAGGCGTGCGCTGGCAAAAAGCAGGGCCAGCATTTCCGGACTGTTGTAACCCAGAAAGGCGATGCAGCCGCCCGGCTTGACGCCGGATGCGGCAAGCGCGGCCGCCAGTCGCTCGATGAGCGCCGACAGTTCCTGATAGGAGGTATCGCGTCCGGGAAAGCGAATCGCCGTTTTCTCGGGAGTCAGTTCTGCGTTGCGGTCAATCCACTCAGAGATGTTCATGCAGCGGCCTTGCCTGTTGCACAAACGCACGGTGCGTGGAGGATCGCTTAGCACGGCGACAGCAATATTCCTGGGCAATGGCAGGCGTGTTCATTTGGCGTCGCATACTTCCAGCACCACCGACATGGCCGTATCGCCGGCAGCGCAGCCGGTGAAGAGTCCGAAGCCGCCGCCGAGCAGCGCCAGTTCCTCTATCAGTTCGATGATGGCGCGCGTACCCATCGGGGCCTGGGGATGTCCCCACACCAGCGAACAGCCGTAGTTGTTCATGGTCTTCAGATCGGCGCCGGTCTGCTTGGCAAAGAACAAGTCGTTAACCGCGAACGGGTTGTGCGTCTTGATCGCCGTCATTTGCGCGATGCTGCGGCCCGCCTGAGCCAGGGCCGACTGCGCCGCCGGCAGCATGGCCTCGGGCATGTAGGCCAATTCGACACGCGAAAGGCCGAAGCCATGCAGGCGGATGGCGATTTTCGGGTCGGTGGACAATTCGCGCGCTTTTTCGCTTGTCGTGACGACAAGCGCGGCGTTGCCGTCGGCCGGATGCGTCTGGCCGCCGAAAGTGACAGTACCGTTGGGCATCACGGGCTTGAGCTTCGCCAGGCCTTCAGCCGTCGACTGAGAAAAGCCTTCGTCGCCGGTCATGGTGTTTGCGGTCTTCTTGAAGTTGGGCGTCGGCACATCAAAAGGCAAGCTCATGAAGCGCTTGAGGAATGCAGAGTCGTTTGCCAGCGCTTGCCGATACTGCTCTTCGCGCCTGAGCACCAGTTCGTGCTGCTCGGCTGTTCCGATACCGTGTTTGGCCGCGACATTTTCCGCCGTCTGCAGCATCGCGTGGCCGCCCAGGGGGTCGTGGCCAAAATTTTCCATCACCCAGTCTTCCGCCGCACCGGTACCACCGGGGCCGCGCGGGTTCGGGTAATAAATGTGCGGCCCGTTCGAGGTGCGGTCGCAATTGATGGCCAGTACCGTGCTGGCCATGCCGACTTCGATTTCCTGTGCGGCTGCCAGCAGCGTTCGAACGCCGGTCGCGCAGGCTTGCATCAGAGTCGGCCCGCCGGCATTGGGTGCGCCGATCATGCCCGTGAGCCAGGGCAGGCCGTAGAACGAATGCTTCTGCGGTACCGAAAGACCCAGCACGCCGTAATCAAAAAATGTCGGGTCGATCTTGCGCTTGCCCAACTCAAGGCGCGCTACATGGGCGGCGAACTCGATGCTGTGCAGGTTGGCAAAGCTGCCCTGCCAGCGGGAAAAAGGAGTACTCCAATAGGCACCATAGGGAATTTCTGCTTTGAATGTCATTTCTGTTTCTCTGTTGCGCGCGACATTTGTGCATCCGGTCTGGATTTCCCTGTCTCGCTTGAACTGGAAGGTGCCGCGACATTCTCCTGAGCCACGGCACGTTTTTCGATTTCCTTCTCTTCGTCAATCTTTTCAATCGCTTCGATGAGAAAGTGCTTGGCCGCCTCGAGATGCTTGGTCATGGCGTCAGCGGCGGCTGCTTCATCGCCCTTCTTGAAGGCAGCATGAATGTTCTTCATGCCGGTCAGCGCGGCCTTTCGCGCGCCGGCGTCGCCCAGGGTCAGGACGCGCAAGAAGCGCACATGGCCGACGTACTGATCGAGAAGCTTCGACATCCGGCGATTGGGTACCAGCGCGCGCCAGGCATGGTGGAAGCGGCTGTTGGCCTCAAGGAAGCCGCGGAAGTCGCCGCTCTTGTCGGCGGCGACGGCTTCGTCGATGGCTTGCACCATGCTGGCGAGATCGGCGGCGCTGTTGACTTCGGCTACCGCGCTGCGGGCTGCCGCAGGCTCCAGTAAAAAACGCAGTTGGTAAATCTCATCAATGTCGGCGTCCGTCAGTTCGGGGACGACGAAACCACGTCCCTCGACGGCGATCATGCCTTCGCTTTCCAGCCGCGCCAGAGCCTCGCGCACCGGCGTTCGCGAAACACCCAACTGCGCCGCCAGACTGACTTCCTGCAGGCGTTCGCCGGGTCGGATCTGGTGGCTGCCGATGCTGTCTCGCAGTTGGTGGTACACCCTGTCAGCTAAGCCAGCAGGTCTGTCTATGGGCTTGATCGACGTGTTCATGGCAGAATCAATCGTGCTATTGCGCTCGCGTCATGGAATACTGGATACTGTATACGTAGCGAGTCGTGAGTGTCAATAGATATGGTGACAATGAATGAGAATTTCGCTTGATGAAATGGCCAGGGGGCTTGTCGCGGGCGAGCGTGCCGCCTTGGCGCGTGCGCTTTCTCTGGCAGAGCGCGATGCGGCATCAGCGTCCCGATTGCTTGCGCTTCTCGCGGGTAATCTGGGCCACGCCCATGTACTTGGAATAACCGGCCCGCCCGGCGCCGGCAAGTCGACTCTGGTGGGGGCCTTGGTGCGTCAGTTGATCGACAAAGGCCAGCGTGTTGCGGTACTGGCTGTGGATCCCTCCAGTCCGGTTAGCGGCGGCGCCTTGCTCGGGGATCGATTTCGTATTGGCGAGTCGTCTGCCGACGATCGTTCATTCATACGGTCGACGGCCGCGCGTGGCAGTCTGGGCGGGCTGACGCGCGCAGCGGGCCAGATGGTAGAAATGATGGACGCTGCGGGATTCGATCTTGTGCTGGTCGAGACGGTCGGTACCGGCCAATCCGAAGTCGATGTCGCGAATCTGGCTGACGCGACCCTGGTGGTTTTCCCACCGGGTCTGGGCGACGAGTTGCAGGCAATCAAGGCCGGCGTCCTCGAACTGGCTGATTTTCTGGTCGTCACCAAGGGTGATACCGACGCGGCGCAACGAGCCTGTCAAGTACTGCAGGCGGTCGCGCCACTGTGGACCAGCACTCCGCCGATTCATAGGGTCAGCGCCTTGCGTGGCGAGGGAATTGGCGAACTCGCCGAGGCGATCCTCGAAGGCGCTAGAAATCGGCTGGCAGGGGAGCCAGGGCCCCATCGCCGCGAACTTCAAGCGCGAACTCCGCTCAAGGAAATTTTCGAGGAACTCTGGTCCGAAATGGGAAACCGCCTGCCTGCAGAGTTGGCGGACGGCCTGTCGGTTCGGTACGCAACTGCCGGTCAGGATTCCCGATCGCTTGGCCTGGAAATGTCGGGAAGCGGTGCACCCGCAGACAGGGTTTTTCAGTTGGGTGCCGTGACAGGCGCGCTCAATGCGTTGGCCTCGGAAAAGCATGTGATCTGCAAAGTGAACACGATGGACCTGGCAGAAGGCAGGCTGCACTTGGTGCTCGATTACTCTGAATAGCGATCAGCAGTGTCGGGTGGCAATTCGATGGCAGTCGTGGGCTGGCTTCGTTCGACGGGTTTCCTCGAGTATTTGAGAGCCGGTTTTGACGTTTGTCGGATTCCAAACGAACAAACGGGGACTGTCGTCCCCGTTTGTTGTCGAATCGATCGGTTTTCTCTGTGTCAGAAAAACCGTTCCTCAGCTTTCGAATTTGAATGACATTGATACCCGCGCCCGATAGGCCGCGACTTTGCCGTTTTCCAGTTTCATATCAAGTTTGGTAATTTCTGCGACGCGAAGATCGCGGAGCGATTTGGCAGCCGACTCGACTGCGGCTCGCGCGGCATCCTCCCAGGAAATCGGGCTGGAACCTACCACTTCCACAATCTTGTAGACGGGATTTTCGGTCTTGGATTTCTTTGCCATGGGTCACCTCCATTGGGATATAGGGTACGCCGAGTGCAACTGTCGGAAGGACCATCATAGTCCAATCGATTGCGGCGCAGGTGAACGGGCGGCCCGCGCCTCTTTTTGAATTGCCTTCAGCCGCCGGCGATGATGGGTACCAGATGCACCCGGTCGCCACTCGTCAAAGCCCTGCTGGACTCGCCGGACAGGACCATTTCGCCATTGACCGTGACGTTCCAGGTGGGATCATCCAGCGCCGAGCGTGCTTCGGGCAGATGTCGCCGCAACGCGCCGCGAAGCTCGGCGACATTGACCACCGGCGTATCGATGACAATCGATTTTTCAGGGGCACCCGGCAGTGGTTTTGGCAATTCCACACGCAGCGCGAAGCCGGTCGCGGCCAGCGCCAGTTTCTGGTGCCAGTCCGCGCGCGGCAAGCCTTCGCTATTGAGCCCGGTGAGTTCGTAGAAACGCGCCTTCATGTCGTCAAATGCCTGGCGCTCGATCTTTTCGCCCTTGAACGGACCGTTGTCGATGGATTCCTCGAACCAGCGGGCAGGCAGGGTGTCATCCTTGCCGCGCAGCCCGAGGCGGAAATTGAGCATGTGTTCGAGGCCGGTGACATTGCGTCCGATCTCGTCGAGTTCTTCGGCACTGACGGCCTGTCCCGTCATGGTGCTGAGCTGGATGGCGAAGTCGCCGCAGTCGGGCAGTGTCGGTGAATTGAACAGCTTGGTATTGAAGCGGCACATGCCGACCGAGTCGCCGACGGCAAAGGTGTTCTCGCAACGGCGTACGGCGATTTCCTTGCCTTCGTAGCTGTTCGGTTGCGGCGCCACGGTGCCGCCATAAAGCTGGGCCTTGAATGGGGCATCGTCGTTGACGCGGGCATTGATTTCCAGCGTGACCCGGTTGCGCAAGTGATCCATGCCGCGCGTGGCGACCGAAAGGCCGAGGGCGAAGGCCTTGAGGATGCGCGCATCATGGGGGTCGGACTGGAACAGGCCCTTGACCGCCATGCGGTATTCGAGCGCTTCTTTCGGATACTTGCCCTTGTCGACTGCCCGTGCCGAATCGGCAATGGTGTCGCCGAAGCCTTCGCGCTTCGCGGTCATGAACAGCAGCTTTTCGATGGTCTCGTAATTGCCCCAGGACAGGTCGAGGCCGCCGGTGTGGCTGGCGTCGATGATGCCGCGCTGCCACAGTTCCATGGCCCAGGAAATCGCGCTGCCGGTCGAGGCCGAATCGAGGCCGAGGTCGTTGAGGATGTTGTTGAGGCGCAGCACTTGCTCGGGCTCGCGCAGGCCGATCATCGGGCCGAACTTGCCAAGGGTCACATACTCGGGACCGTCGCCCTTGTCGTACTTGTCGAAATGCCCGTCGCCCTTGATGCCGTTGTAGGTGCGCAGCTTGTGGTGGTCGATGTCGGCCTGGGCCTTGTCGTAGCTGGCATTGCCCTTGAGCCCCATGAGTGCGGCCGAGCCCCAGCCACCTTTGCCCTCCGGCGTCATGTCGTTCTGGTTGCGGCATTGCACCGGGCACTTGAAGCAGCCGTCCATGGCGGGACGATAGGGATCGAAATTGTCGGCGTCGAGCGATTCGTGCCAGGCTGTGGTCTGGTTGTTCAGCGTGCCCAGGGCGCCGAGTACGCGCGAGGGCTTGTAGAGGAAGGGCGTTCCTACCTGTTTCAGCGCGTTCTTGATCACCGAAGTCGAGGTGATCTTCTTGCCGATGATCTTGTTGTGGGCCTTGAGTTCCTTCACCATCGGCGCCTCGACAGGCTTGCCCTGGATCATGATGGCCTTCAGGCGCAGTGCACCCATCTTGGCGCCGGCGCCGCCGCGCGCCCAGATCGACTTGATGCCGCCCATGATGCCGCTGCACAGCACCAGATTCTCCCCGGCGCTGGTGATGCGGGCCAGCGCCATGTCCTTGCGCTCGGTGCAGTTGAAATCCTTTTCGATGGCGGCGGCGGTATCGAGATTGTCGAGGCCGACGTAAGGGCTGGCGTCGAGAAATTCGATCTTGTCAGCGGCCATTCTGAGCAGCGTCCATTTCGCGGCCAAGCCGTAGAGCACGATGTGGTCGTAACCGAGACGCTTGGTGAAGGCCGGAAAATAATCGCCGGCACTGGAATCGAGGAAGGCGTAGCTGTCGGGAGAGCGGCTGGTGAAATTGCCGCGAGTGGCCGAGGGCATGCTGCCGGTCAGCGTGCCGGCACCAAAGATCAGCGGTACTTCGGGATCGAGGGCGTCCTTGCTTTCGTCCAACAGGTTGTAGAGTAGGACCATGTTGGCGCCACGGCCGCCGAGAAAGGTGCGCATGATCTCGGCGGGCAGGTATTTGCTGCGGGTTTCGCGGCGCTCCAGATCGACGAAGAGCACGGCACCCTGGGTCGGGTACTGCGGCCCATCGTGCATGCGTGCGCACAATTGATCGATCTTGGTTCTGACGCTCATCGCCGACTCTCCATGGAAACAGTCCTTCAATGGTGGTTAATATACAATACCAATTGTTGGAAGTCCATCATTAAAGGCGAAAAATCGGCCTTGCGGCAGCCAGGACGTCGGGCGGCAGCGACTTGCTTCAGCGGTACTCGGGGAATACTTTTTGCAATAGCGTGAACAACTGATCGCGTTCGCTATCGCTGAAGTTCGAAAGCAGGCGCTTTTCGTGCAGGGTGACCTGACGCTTGAGTTTGCGCAGCAGCGTCGAGCCCTCGGCTGTCAGGCGAATGGCGTTGGAACGGCGGTCATTCACCGCTGCCCGTCGTTCTACCAGGTCGCGCCGTACCAGATTGTCGATGACCGTGACAACTGTGGAGCGATCAAGATGCGCCGCACGGGCCAGTTCGCTTTGTTTGAGATCGGGATTGGCTTCAATGATGACCAGAACGCCAAACAGGCCGGGCGTTACCTCAAGTTCTCCCGGTCCCTGAGCGAAATCGCGGAACAAGGCGATTTGGGCCATGCGCAAATGGTAGCCGACAAGGCTGGGCAGCAGGCCGAGGTCCAGCCGGGTTGGCTTGCTTTTTTCGGTTTTTTGCACAGGTGTCATCTATTGGTAATCGGCAGGAATCGCCGTCGGCATTAAATTGATGTGCCGAGATTATCACCAGACGGAATATCCCTGGTCAAATAGTTTGAATACAAGCATCACCGGCGGGGTTCGTACCGTCACGCGTCGAGTTTCACATGAAAGCGCTTGGCCTTCATTTCGAAGCGGGGCAGGGCGTTTCTGGCGACATGATGGACGCGGGGACGGAAAGCCAGCATCGAATCGAGCTTGATGGCGATC
>JAIPCT010000010.1 GCA_021738065.1 Burkholderiaceae bacterium | reverse complement strand
CTCGGGCAAGCCCTATCACAAGGAAGCCGCGATGGCCAAGCTGTCCGCCCCCGAAACCCCCGCCACGGTCTGCGACAAGGCAGCACGCGTCTTCGCCTCCTACGGCTATGCCATGGAGTACCCGGTGCAACGCTACCTGCGCGACGTCCGCTTCACCTTGATCGGTGGCGGCACCAGTGAGATGCTGAAACTCATCATTGCCAAGGAAATTTCCGCATGACGAACAACACTAGACACATCAAGGTATTGCTGGGGAAACCCGGCCTCGACGGCCATGACCAGGGCGCCAAAGTGGTCGCGCGTGCCATGATGGACGCCGGCTTCGAGGTGATCTATACGGGATTGCGGCAAACCCCGGAGCAGATCGCACGCATCGCTCTCGAAGAGGACGTCGACGTCATCTCGCTGTCATCGATGGCCGGCTCGCATATCCCCTTCTGCCGCAAGCTGAAGCCGCTGCTCGAAGCCAACGGACTCACCGACAAGCTGTGGGTCATCGGCGGCAACTTGCCGGCGCAAGACCACGCGGCCCTACGCGAACTGGGCTTCAAGGGCATCTTCCCATCGGGTTCCAAGCTCGACGCCATCACGGAATACATCCGGAAGGAAGTCCAGTGAACTTCCAAACCAACAATCCAGCCACAGAGGACACAGAGGTCACAGAGAAAGACCGGGTGACTTGTACTCTCTGTGTTCTCTGTGTCCTCTGTGGCAAAAAAGGGTTTTCGTCATGAATGCACCGCAGAAGCCCACCATAAAGAAAGTGATCAACGAATCCGGCATCGAAGTCAAGCCGCTCTACACGGCGGAGGACGTCGCCGCCAGCGGCGGCATGGAGATGGTCGGCGAGCCCGGTCAGTATCCCTTCACCCGCGGCATTCACCGCGAAATGTATCGCAAGCAACCCTGGACCATGCGCCAGTATGCCGGCTTCGGCAACCCGGCCGACACCAACCAGCGTTTCAAGTACCTGATCGCCAACGGTCAGACCGGGCTCAATGTCGCCTTCGATCTGCCGACACAGATCGGTCTCGATTCAGACGATCCCCTGGCCGAAGGTGAAATCGGCCGTGTCGGCATGTCGATCGACACGCTGCGCGATTTCGAAATTGCCTTCGACGGTATCGATCTGAAGAAGATCACCGTCTCGCTGACCATCAATGGCGCCGCTGCGATCCTGATCGCGATGTATCTCGCCATGGCGGAAAAGCGCGGCTACGACATCAAGGAACTACGCGGCACGGCGCAGAACGACATCCTCAAGGAATTTATCGGCCGCGGCACCTGGATCTTTCCGGTGGAGCCTTCGATCCGCCTGGTCGGCGACACCATCGAGTACTGCGCCACGCACGCGCCGAAATACACCCCGGTCTCGGTCTGCGGCTATCACATCCGCGAGTCGGGCGCGACGCCGGCCCAGGAAATGGCCTACGCATTTTCCATCGCCAAAGCCTATGCCGACGACGCCATCAAACGCGGCCTCTCGGTCGACGAATTTGCCGGACGCCTGTCGTACAACTTCAACATTTTCGGCAACATCTTCGAGCAGGTTTGCAAATTCCGCGCCGGTCGAGGGCTGTGGGCCAAGATCATGAAGGAGGAGTACGGTGCCGAAAAGCCGGGCTCGATGTGGCTGCGCATGATCGCTGCCGGCGGCGGCGGCGGCCTGACCTTCGAACAACCGGAAGTCAATATCATGCGCGGCGCCTACTACGCGCTGATTTCGGCGCTGTCCGGCACGCAGACCATGGCGCTGTGTTCCTACGACGAGGCCTACACCATCCCCACCGAGTACTCGGCGCGCATTTCACTGCGCACCATGCAGCTGCTGATCGAGGAAATGGGCCTGACTGAAACCGTCGATCCTTTGGCTGGCTCGTTCTATGTCGAGACCATGACCAATGAAATGCGCAGCAAGATGGAGGAAATCATGGCCGAAACCGATGCCCAGGGCGGCATCGTCAAGATGGTGTCCGAAGGCACCATCCAGGCCAAGGTCTCGGCACAAGCCTACAAAATGCAGCGCGATATCGAGTCGGGCGCCTTCCCCAAGGTCGGCGTCAACTGCTATCGCAATGAGCAGGAAGAAGACCATCCGGTCGAGTTTCACCCCTACAACGAGGACGACGCGCGAGTGCAGATCGAAGGCCTCAAGCGGATTCGTGCCGAGCGGGACAACACCGCCGTGGATGCCGCACTCAGCCGCCTGCGAGCAGCAGCAGCAGCCGGCGACAACGTCATGCCGGCGCTGGTCGAAGCGGTAAAGGCTTATGCCAGCGTGGGCGAAATGACGAAAGAGCTTGTCAATGTATTCGGCCGCTATCAGGAACCGATTCGCTTTTGAGAAAGATGGAAAAATGACCGAACTGAAACACTATTTCGCGCCCACCAGCCTCGACCAGGCGGTCGAATGTCTCAAGGACGGCGACGTCACGATACTGGCCGGCGGCACCGACCTGACGCCGCAAAGCCAGGCGGGAAGGCTGAAGATCAAGCAGACGCTGATGAACATCCGCCATATTCCCCAACTTTCCGGCATCACGCTGGAAGGCAAGGAAATCCGCATCGGTGCGCTCACGACTATCACTGAGATAATGGAACACCCGCTGATCCGCGAGCGTCTGCCGGTACTGGTCGTGGCCTGCGACCATTTTGCCAGTGACCAGATCCGCAACGCCGGCACTATCGGCGGCAACATCTGCAACGCCTCGCCGGCCGGCGACATGCTGATTCCGCTGCTGGTACTGGATGCCTGCGTCGAATTGGCGTCGATGCCGGAAAACAAGATCTACCGCCACTGCATGCCGCTATCGACCTTCTTCGTCGGCCCGGGCAAGACCCGCAAATCGCTCTGCGAACTGGTCACCAGCGTGCGCATCCCGCTGCCGGCAGAGGGGCATGTCGCCCATTTCTACAAACACGGAACGCGACCCGCTCTGGACATTTCGACGATTTCCATCGGCGTTGCGGGCACTTTCAGGGACGGCACCCTGTCCAATGTCCGGGTTGCCTTCGGCGCCGTGGCACCGACGCCGGTACGCGCGTCGCAGACCGAGCAAGCGCTTGAGGGACAGCGACTCGATGAAGCGACGATCGAGAAGATCGCACAAATCGCCCGCGATGAAGTCAAACCGATCGACGACGTACGCGCCACCGCCTGGTACCGCAAGGAAATGATCCACAACATCACGAAAAGGATACTCAGCCATGTCGCTCAAGCATGACATCGAATTCAAACTGAATGGCATCACGCGGCGCGTTGCCGTTGATGTCTCCATGAACGCGCTTGCGATGCTGCGTGATGTGATCGGACTGACCGGCACCAAATACGGCTGCGGCGAAGGTGAATGCGGCGCCTGCACCATACAGGTCGATGGCGTATCGCTCAACTCCTGCCTGATGTTCGCCGTCGACTGCGATGGCCGCAATGTCACCACCATCGAGGGATTGGCCAATGACAGCAAGGCCGATGCCCTGCGCTCCGCCTTCGTCGAACATGGCGCGGTTCAGTGCGGCTTCTGCACGCCAGGCATGATCATGCAGGCCGACCACCTGCTGCGCAGCGGTTGCGGCGGCGATGCGGGCAGTATCAAGCGCGGTATCGAGGGCAACCTGTGTCGTTGTACAGGCTATAAAAAAATCATCGACGCCATCGCTTCGGTGAGCGGCGCACCCAGCTGAGGACCGAACACTCATGACACCGAGCGCCACCTGCCGAGGATGAAACACGCGAAAAGCGAATTGAAGGCCCCCCACCCCATCCCCGCCCCAGGGCGGAGCTACCAATTTGCTCGCTTCGCTCGACTAAGTTCAGTCGCCTCGAACGAGTTGTTTCACGTTAAGGAAACATCGCCATGAACGTTGCAGAAAAGAAGGCCAGAGTCATCGAACCCGACACGCTGATCGGCAAGCGCATTCCCAAGATGGATGCTCCCGAAAAGGCCAGTGGCAAGACACGCTACATCCACGACATCAACCTGTCGGGCCAGTTGCACGGAAAAATCCTGCGATCCGACCGCATTCATGCGCTGATCAAATCGATCGACACCTCGGCAGCGAAAGCGCTGCCGGGCGTGCACGCGGTCATCACCGCCGCGGACATTCCCGATCAGCGCCCGATCGGCGTTGCCAAGGACCACTTTCCGTTGAAGGTCGGCCGCGTCCGCAGCGAGCGCGATGAGATCGCGGCGGTAGCCGCCGAATCGGAGGAGATAGCCGAGGCGGCGCTCAAACTGATCAAGGTCGAATACGAGGATCTGCCGGTCATTTCCAATCCGGAAGACGCGATCAAACCCGATGCCATCCTGATCCATCCCGAACCCCATGGCGCCGATGGCAGCCACGAACATCTCAAGCAAGGCATGTCGATTGCCCACAAGGGCAAGCCCGACAACATCGCCATGCGCTTCGACTACGTTCATGGCGACGTGATTCAGGGCGAAGCCGAGTCGGACGTGGTGATCGAGGACACCTTCAAACTGCACTACGTCACGCACTGCTGCATGGGCGTCTCCGGCATGATTGCCGAGTTCGATTCCTCGGGCAACCTGCTGATGTACTCGAACACTCAGGTGCCCTTTCTGCACAAGCGCGAGTTTGCCGAATACCTGAACATGGATCCGGCGCGCATCCGCATCATTCAGCCACCGATCGGCGGCGGCTTTGGCTCCAAGCTCGACATCTATCCCTTCGAGGTGATCTGCCTCTACCTCGCACGCGCCGCAAAGCGTCCGGTCAAGATGCTGTTCACCCGGGAAGAGGAATTCCTCGCCTCGCCGACGCGCCAACCGGTGTTGCTGACCCTGCGCTCGGGCTGCAAAAAGGACGGCACCCTGACTTTCCGCCAGGTGCATACCCTGCACGACAACGGCGCCTATACATCGTGGGGCGCGACCACGCCTTTCGTCATGATGCAGACATTCTCCTCGCTGTATCGGGTGCCACACTGCGATTACCACACGGCGGCGGTGTACACCAACAATCCGTATGCCGGCTCTTTCCGCGGCTATGGAAATTTGCAAGCCACCTTCGCCATCGAGCAGCACATGGACATGCTGGCCGAGAAAATCGGCATGGACCCTCTCGAGTTTCGCCTGAAGAACGCCCAGGATGCGGGTGAAACCACCGGCCAGGGCATGAGTTTCAAGAGTTGCGGTTTCAAGGACTGCATCAATACGGCGGCGCAACGCAGCGACTACGCGCGCAAGGTCCAGGAGAACGTGGCGAATCGCAATGCGGCGGGCAACATAAAGCGTGGCGTCGGCATGGCTTCCATGTTGCACGTTGGTGGTGGCGCAAAAATCTATCCGTCGGACGGCTGCGGCACCATTCTCAAAATGGACGACTTTGCCAATATCACGCTGATCACCGGCGCCTCGGAAATTGGCCAGGGTTCGGAAACCGTGCTTTCACAACTGGTGTGCGAAGAGCTCGGCTTGCCGATTTCGGCAGTGACGGTGGTCAACAACGACACGGCCATCACGCCATGGGACGTCGGCGTGCATGCCAGCCGCACCACCTTCATCGCCGGCAACTCGGCGATCGGTGCGGCGAAGAAGGCCAAGGCGAAAATCCTTGCCGTAGCGGCGACGAAGTACGAATGCGCCGAGAGCGATCTGGATCTGCGTGGCGGCTTCGTCATCAAGGCCGCCAATGGCGAAGCCGTGGTCGAACTCTCGAAGCTGTTGCGCAACCTGCACTTCCAGGACAAGGCCGAACTGGTGATGACCACCTTCTACTACGAGCCGCCCAGCGTGCATCAAGACAAGGGCTTCAAGGGCGACGTTTCGGCTGCCTATGCCTGGGGTACGCAAGTGGTGGAGGTCGAAGTGGATACCGATACCGGCATCGTCAAGATGACCAAGGTTACCGGCGCCCATGACGTCGGCCGGGTACTGAACCGCCTCGGCATCGAAGGCCAGATCGAAGGCGGCGTCATCATGGGCCAGGGCTACGCCCTGACGGAAGACCTGATGATCGAAAACGGCGTGATGAAGAATCCGAACTTCCGCGACTACAAACTGGTGACCGCGCCCGAGATTCCGGAAATGGACATTTCCTTCATCGAGTCCATGGACGGTGAGGGTCCCCAGGGAGCGAAAGGCGTTGGCGAAGCCCCGTCGATCTGCATCGCGGCGGCCACCGCCAACGCGATCTTCAACGCCACCGGGGTGCGGATCTACGAATTGCCATTCACTCCGGAACGCGTCTACCGCGCGCTTCGCGGCCAGACTCCGAAGCTCTACTGGAAGCCGTGGAAAGCAAATTGACATGAGAAAAGCATTTACCACGGCGACACGGCGACACGGCCAAGGGTCAGAAAAAGCGTTTTGCCGATTTTTTGCCGCGTCGCCGTGTCGCCGTGGTGAAAGGCCTTTATGAAGCGCCGCACCGTTCTTTCGATGGAGCAGGCACTGTCGCTACCCTACGCCACGCTGCGCTTTGCCCAACTCGGCTGGCGCGTGATTCGCATCGAGTCGACCCCGAGCGGCGATGGCTTGCCCGGCGATCCGAATCGCTATATCGGGGACAGGGTTGCAGACGACGACCGCCGCACCTATTTCATCGCCCCCAACGTCGGCAAGGAGGCCATTGCGATCAACCTGAAGGAAGCGCAGGGCCAGGAGTTGCTGCGCCGACTGATCGTGGAACTGGAAGTGGATGTCTTTTGCTGCAATACCGTGCCCAAGCGTTACAAGCAGTTGGGCATCGACTATGAAACACTTGCTGCGGTAAAGCCGGATCTGATCTGGGCCGGCATCTCCGCCATGGGCCCGGAATATCCCGACGCGCCGGGGTACGACCCGGTGATACAGGCAATGGCCGGCTACATGGAGCTGACCGGACCGAGCGACGGTCCGCCGACGCTATCGGGCGTGCCGCTGATAGACCTCAAGGCGGGTGACGAAGTTTACGCCAACGTGATGATGGCGCTGCTGGAACGTGCCGAAACAGGCAAGGGCAGCCGCATTGATGTTTCGATGCTGCAGGCCGCCACTTCCTGGCTGATCACCACCCTGCCGCTGCTCGATTTCAACTGCGATCCCTCGGAAATCACCCGCTGCGGCAACGAGCATAGAAAATTCGTCCCCACCAATGTCTACCCGACGACCGACGGATTCATTTACATGGCCATCGGCAGCGACGTGCAGTGGCGCCGCCTGACCGATATCCCCAAGTTCAAACCCGTCGCCAATGCGGTACGCACGACCAATGAGGGACGACGTGCCGAGCGCGAAACCATCCACCGCGACATGGGCACGGTCACCCGCCAGTTCACCACGGCGGAAATCGCCGAGGATTTCCGCAAGGCGACCATCCCCTGCGCGCCGATTCACGACATCCCCTCGGTTCGCGACATGCCAGCTGTCGCCAGTCGCTTGACGACGACACGTATGCCCGACGGGCGGGTGGTCCGCCTGCAACCGCAGGCAGTCGACCATGCCGAGGCCAGCGGCGAACTTGCTTTTGCGCCGAAGTACGGCGAGCACACCCAGGCCGTGCTTGCCGAAGCCGGCTGCACGGACTCGGACATCGAGCGGCTTGAAAAAAATGGGATCGTGGCAAGCAATGCTTCAACCATGCAACGAGACTGATGATCCCTATGGGCATTTCCCGAGATTCCCCGATTCTCTTTTGCATTCACCAGACTGCCGCCGCCAATAATTTGCCCATGTCATTTTTGAGGCGCCGGCACGGTCCGTTTTCAGGCATCAGCGAATATCATGGCGCTTGACATGGATTTAATCTGTTACACAATGGCGCATGCGGGATACGGAATACGTAACACTTAAAACAGTTCGACAAACCAAAGGAGGAACACCATGAAGAAGATTGCGATAGTTACTGCAACGCTGCTGGCCGGCGTCCTGGCCTGGTCACCGGCACAGGCCCAGACCACGCTGACCATGTCATCCTGGCTGCCACCCAGCCACATCATCACCAAGGACATGATGCTCGGCTGGTCCAAGCAGGTCGAGGAAGCCACCCAAGGTCGCGTCAAATTCAACCTGCTGCCGAAAGCCGTAGCCAGCCCTCCGGGAACCTTCGATGCGGTGCGCGACGGCCTCGCCGATGTGTCCCTCTCCGTGCACGGCTACACGCCGGGTCGCTTCCCGATGACCAAGATGGCTGAGTTCCCCTTCCTCGGCGATTCCGCCGAAGCCATTTCGGTCGCCTACTACCGCACCTACATGAAGCACATGGCGAAGCTCGACGAGCACAAGGGCGTCGTCCTGCTCGGCCTGATGACCCATGGTCCCGGCCAGATGTACAGCACCAACAAGGCGATGACCACATTGGCCGACGTCAACGGCATGAAGATCCGCGTCGGTGGCGGCCTGGTCGTGGACATCACAAAGGCGATCGGCGCCGTGCCCTTGCTCAAGCCGGCTTCCGAAACCTACGAGGTCCTCAAGAGCGGCATTGCCGACGGTATCTGGTTCCCGAAAGACTCCGTGCCTGCTTTCAAGCTGACGCCGCTGATCAAGCACATGACGGTGGTGCCCGGCGGCCTCTACAACGTCAGCTTCGGCCTGTGGATGAACGAAGCCAAGTTCAAGAGCCTTTCCAAGGCCGACCAGGATGCCATCATGAAGGTTTCCGGCGAGAACTACGCGCGCATGGCCGGCAAGGTTTGGGATCGGGAAGACGACGAAGGGCTGCGCCAGATGAATCGTGCCCTGGTCGATATCCGCAGCGCCAGTTCCACTCTCGTCGGCGAGATCAAAGCCAAGACCGAGGGCCTGGAAGGCGCCTGGTACGCCGAGGCGAAGGCCAAGGGCGTCGACGGCGCAGCTGTAATGGCTGAGTTCCGCGCTGAAATCAAGAAACTTTCCGGCAAGTAAACTGTGACCGGTGCTTCAGTGAATCCCGGCGGCCCGATCCTGGGCCGCTGGGAAATTTATTTCGTGAGAGTACTGGGCGGCCTGGCCGCCCTCACTCTCCTTTTCATCATGCTGCTCACCTGCGTCGACGTCGCCGGCCGCTATATTTTCAACGCGCCGGTGCCGGGTGCGCTCGAAGTGACCGAATTCGTCATGGGCGCGCTGATATTCACCTCGCTGCCGCTGGTTACCTTGCGGCAGGAACAAGTGACCGTAGACCTCTTCGAGCAATTTATTCCACGCTTCGTCAAGCCGGCCCTACATGTATTGCTGAACGCCGTCAGTTGCGCCTGTCTCGCAGTGATTTCCTGGCGTCTCTGGGTAAAAGCCGGACAGATGCTCAACAATGGCGAATTCACCGCCGTACTGCAAGTCAAGATATGGCCCCTGGTCTATTACATGAGCTTTCAGGCTGCCGTCACGGCGTTCGTGCTGCTCCTCATCATGCTGAGCCAGGCGCGATCCGAAGCAACCGTTGAATCTTAGGTAACACGATATGTTTGAAGCGCTCATCGGCTTTGCCGTCATGCTGGGCCTGACTTTTCTGCGTCTGCCCATCGCCTTTTCCATGGGCATAGTCGGCTTTGCCGGCTTTGCCTACATCGTCAGCACCCAGGCCGCTCTCTTCATGATCGGCACGGTGGCGTTCGAGACGGGAATGTCCTACACCTTGTCGATCGTCCCGCTCTTCATCCTGATGGGCAACCTGGTGACCCAAGCCGGGCTGTCGAACGAGCTCTATCGGGCTTCCTACGCCTTCCTGGGTCATCGCAAAGGCGGGCTCGCCATGGCGACCATCCTCGCCTGTGGAGGTTTCTCCTCAATTTGCGGCTCGAGCCTGGCCACTGCGGCCACCATGTCCAAAGTCGCCATGCCCTCGATGCGCAAGTATGGCTACTCCGACGCGCTCGCCACCGGATCGATTGCCGCCGGCGGCACCCTGGGCATCATGATCCCGCCCAGCGTCGTGCTGGTCATCTACGGCATCATCGCCGAGCAGAACATCGGCAAGTTGTTCATCGCCGGCATTCTGCCCGGGATTCTTGCGATCATCTGCTACATGGGCGCCGTGGCGGTTACGGTGCGACTCGACCCCAAGGCCGGCCCGCCCGGCGACCCCATGCCCTGGGGCGAGCGCTTCGTCGCTTTAGGCAAGGTGTGGGCCGTGCTGTCGCTTTTCCTCATTGTCATCGGCGGCATCTACGGCGGCGTATTCACGCCGACCGAAGCCGCCGGCATCGGTGCCGGCGGTGCGCTGGTATTCCTGATCATGCGCAAGGGTCTGGACTTGCGCATGCTGCGCCACATCCTGGTGGATAGCGCCGTCACCACGGGCATGATCTTCACCATCCTGATCGGCGCACTGATCTTTGCCAACTTCATCAACATGTCGGGCATGCCCGGGGAACTGACGACCTACGCCGAACGCTTCCGCGACACGCCGATTCTGGTCATCATCGCCATCCTCATCATCTACGTCGCGCTCGGCTGTGTACTCGAAAGCATGTCGATGATCCTGCTGACGGTACCGATGTTCTATCCGCTGGTTGCCCACCTTGGCTACGACCTGATCTGGTTTGGCATCATCGTTGTCGTCGTTACCGAAATCAGCATGATCACGCCACCGGTCGGCCTCAACGTTTTCGTCCTGCGCAGCGTGCTGCCGGATGTGTCGACCAAGACCATCTTCCGCGGCGTGATGCCCTTCGTTGGCGCCGACGTCGTGCGCTTGGCCATCCTCGTCGCCTTCCCGGGCATCGCCCTGTATCTGACGCAGTTCGTCAAATAGCGCAGCCGGAACGCCGATGAGACCAATGCCAGCTTTGCCCAAGGCCGCGCGACACACCGGGCAGCTACACCCACTGTCCGGCAGTCGCAGCTTTGTGGTGCAGGGCGGCGACCGCGCATGACCCCTTCCCACAAAATTTCGATGCGTTACAGAACGTGGTGGTGCACCACCACGCACAGCTCCCGACCTGCCCGCCAACGCCCACGACGTTGAGCGCTGCGACCCCGGCCGGGGTCGCGCATGGAATGGAACGCACGCTAGCTTGTAACTGCGTGCGAAGCCGCATGGAGGGGATTGCAGATGAATCTTGCAAAGGTTTCACTCGACGACAAGTACCGACTTGTACACGGTCGCGTCTTTCTTACCGGGATGCAGGCGCTGGCACGCCTGCCCCTGTTGCAGCACGCCCTCGATCAGGCTGCCGGCCTGCATACCGCCGGCTATATCTCCGGCTACCGCGGTTCGCCGCTGGGCGGCCTTGACACGGCCCTGCATGCCGCCGAAGCATTCCTCAAGGCAAAAGACATCAAGTTCCAACCCGGCGTCAATGAGGACATTGCCGCCACCGCGATCTGGGGCACACAGCAACTCCACTTTTTCCCGCAACCAAAGTTCGACGGCATTTTTTCGATGTGGTACGGCAAGGGGCCGGGTGTCGACCGCTGCGGCGACGTGTTCAAGCATGCCAACCATGCCGGCACCGCCAAACATGGCGGCGTGCTGCTGATTGCCGGTGACGATCCCTCGGCGCGTTCTTCAGCCGTTGCGCATCAGAGCGAGCACATGTTTTCCGCCTGCGGCATCCCGGTACTCGCCCCTGCAGATTTGCAGGAATACCTCGACTACGGACTGCACGGCTGGGCCATGTCGCGCTACTCCGGCTGCTGGGTAGCGCTGAAAGTGACCTCCGATACCGCCGAGAGTTCGGCCACGGTGGACGTCTCGCCCGAGCGACTGAAGATCATCATTCCGGAGGATTTTCACCTGCCGCAGGATGGCGTGCATATCCGCTGGCCCGACCCGCAACTGGCGCAGGAACACCGTCTGCAGGAGTTCAAGGTTTACGCGGCGATCGCCTATGCCCGCGTCAACAAACTGAACCGGATCATTTTCGACAGCCCCCGCCCGCGGCTGGGAATCATCGCCTGCGGCAAGGCCTATCTCGACGTACGCCAGGCGCTCGACGATCTCGGCATCGATGAACAGTACGCCGCCGAAATCGGCCTGCGCCTGTTCAAGGTGGGCATGCCCTGGCCGCTGGAAGCCGATTCGGTGCGTCATTTCGCCGAAGGTCTGGAAGAGATTCTGGTGGTCGAAGAGAAACGCCAGATCATTGAATACCAACTCAAGGAAATGCTCTACAACTGGCGCGAGGACGTGCGCCCGCGGGTGATCGGCAAATTCGATGAATCCGGCGAATGGCCGGTCCCGGTCAATCGCTGGCTGTTGCCGCCCACCGCCGAACTGACCCCTGCCCTCGTCGCCCGCGCCATCGCCGCGCGCCTCGGCCGCTTTCATCAGGCGCCGCGCATCACCGACTACATCGCCTTCCTCGACACCAAGGCGAGTGCCTTGTCCAAGCCGCGAGTGACGCTGATGCGCACGCCCTATTTCTGCCCGGGCTGTCCGCACAATCAATCTACCAAGGTACCCGAGGGCAGTTGCGCGCTGGGCGGTGTCGGCTGCCACCTGATGGCGGTGATGATGGGCCGCAATACGGTGACCATTTCCCACATGGGCGGTGAAGGCGCGGCCTGGCTCGGCGTCTCGGGACACAGCGGCACGCAACACGTGTTCGCCAACATGGGCGATGGCACCTACTTCCATTCCGGCCTGCTGGCGATTCGCGCCGCCGTGGCGGGAAAGATCAACATCACCTACAAACTGCTCTACAACGACGCCGTCGCCATGACCGGCGGCCAGGCGCTCGACGGCACGCTGACCGTGCCGCAACTGACGCGCCAGCTCGCTGCCGAAGACGTCGCGCGAATCATCGTCATGTCCGACGAACCGGAAAAGTACGCAAGCGTGCGGGATTTCGCGCCGGGAATCCAGATTCGGCATCGCGACGAACTCGAAGCCACTCAAATTGAACTGCGCGAGACAGCCGGTGTCACCATCCTGATCTATGACCAGACCTGTGCCGCCGAGAAGCGCCGCCGGCGCAAACGCGGCACGTTTCCAGACCCTTCCGTACGTGTATTCATCAACGAAATGGTCTGCGAAGGCTGCGGCGATTGCAGCGTCAAATCAAACTGCCTTGCGGTGATTCCGCTGGAGACGGAGTTCGGCCGCAAGCGCGCCATCGATCAGCATTCCTGCAACAAGGACTATTCCTGTGTGAACGGCTTCTGCCCAAGCATTGTCACCGTGCACGGCGGCCAGGTCCGCCGTGGCCGCGCTCTGGAGTCTGCCAACGAGAAGTTCGCCGATCTGCCGGAACCCCGGCAGCCCAAGCTCGACGAGCCTTACGGCATCCTCATCGCCGGCGTCGGCGGCACCGGCGTGGTGACCATTGGCGCCCTGCTCGGCATGGCGGCACATCTCGAAGGCAAGGGCGTCACCGTGCTCGACATGACCGGCCTGGCACAAAAAGGCGGCGCCGTCATGTCCCACGTGCGGATCGCAAATCACCAGAAGCAACTGCATTCAACCCGAATCGCCACCGGTGAAGCCTCGCTCCTGCTCGGCTGCGATATTGTCGTTGCCGTGAGCGACGACGCGCTTTCCAAAACCGCGCCCGGCGTCACGCACGCAATTATCAACACCGGAAGAACCATTACCGGTGAGTTCGTGCGCAATCCCGACCGAGGCTTTCCGTCCGACGCCATGGAGCAGTCGGTGCTGGATTCGGTGGGCGCGGATGCGGCAAGCTTCGTCGACGCCGGCCGACTGGCATCGCGCCTGATGGGACATTCCATTGCCACCAATATTTTCATGCTCGGCCTGGCTTTTCAGCGCGGCTTGATACCGCTTTCCTTGCCGGCCCTGATGCAGGCGATCGAACTCAACGGTGCCGGAGCCGAGGACAATCGCCGCGCCTTCAACTGGGGCCGCCGCTGCGCCCTTGACCCGCAAGGCGTCGAGGCGCTGGCCGCGGCCGGGACAACAGATGCTCCGACACACAAGCTGTCGATCAATCTGGACGAAACCATCGAGCGCCGCCGCGTGTTTCTGACCCACTACCAGGACGCGGCCTACGCCCGGCGCTACCTCGCCCTGGTGGATCGAACACGGCAAAGGGAGCAAAAACTCGGCGCTGGCTCGCTCTGCGTACCTGGGACTCCGCTTCGCGGGCAGGCAACGGCGCTGACGGAAGCCGTGGCGCGCAATTTCTTCAAACTGCTGGCCTACAAGGACGAGTTCGAGGTCGCGCGCCTTTTTGTCGAAGCGGACTTCCAGAATGCGCTGGCAGCCAATTTCGAAGGCGACTACCGGCTCAATTTTCATGTCACCCTGCCCTGGAGCCGCGGTGCCAAGCCGGGAGACGAGCCCAGGAAAATCCGCTTCGGCCCCTGGTTGATGCCGGCGATGAAATTGCTCGCCCGCTTCAAGTTTCTGCGCGGCACGTCGTTCAACCCCTTTGACCACATCGAAGAACGCCGCCAGGAGCGCCAACTGATCGCCGATTACGAGCGCTGCATCGCCGACGTACTGAACCGGCTTGAAGCAGGCAATCTGAGCCAGGCAGTGGCACTCGCCGGCATTCCGGAGTCGATTCGCGGTTACGGCCCGGTGAAGCAACGCTCGGTCGCGCTGGCGCTGGCAAAGCAGAAAGAGCTGATGGCGGATTTCAATCGCGCGCTCGACCCAACGGAGCGGGAGCCGCTTACCGCATAATCCGGACTCACCCCACTCGATGCCAACCCGGTCTTGATCTCTTCCCCGCTCTGGTCCAGCGCCTTTCGGCCCTTCTATTTTATGGGTGCGCTTTACGCACCGCTGCTGCTTGCGGCCTGGCTGGGAGCGTATCTCGGCGCATGGAGTCTTCCCATCGATGAAGTTCCGCTGCGACTGCAACATGGGCACGAGTTCATCTTCGGCTTCTCGGCGGCAATCATCACCGGCATCGTCCTCACAGCATTACCCAGTTGGGCCGCAACGGAAGAGATTCGCGGGCGCCGGCTGATCCTGCTGGTCGCCCTTTGGCTGGCCGGACGCATCGCCTTCTGGGCTGCGCCCTGGCTGCCGGCGCTGCTGCCGGCGATTGTCGATTGCCTGCTGTTTCCGGCGCTATTCCTCATGCTGACCCCGCAGTTACTCGAAGCGCGCAACCGCCTGTACCTGCTGTTGCTACCGATTCTGGCCGCGCTTTTCGCTGCCAACCTGCTCTACCATCACGGCGTCTTCACCGACAACCCGGCGCAAGCCGGCCGCGCCTTGCACCTTGCGCTGTATGCCCTCATCGTGCTGTATGTCCTCAAGGGCGGCGTGCTGGCACCTATATTCACCGGTAATGCGCTGCGCGAAAAAGGCCGTGGCGATCAGGCGCCCTTCAACATGCTGCTGGACACACTTGCCGTCGCCGCAGTGCTGCTGCTTGCCGCGCTCGACCTTGCCGCCGCGCCAGCGGCATGGATCGGCGGCAGCGCGCTGGCATGCGCCCTGTTCCATGGCTGGCGTTGCGCGCGCTGGCAGGGCTGGCGGGTCGCCGACGTGCCGCTGGTGCTGGTCATGCATCTGGGCTTTGCCTGGCTGATCGTGGCCTTTGTGCTCAAGGCCGTCGCCGAACTCACCGGCCTTGTCGCCGAAGGCGTCTGGGTGCACGCCTTCACGGTCGGCAGCCTGGGCATGATGATGCTCGGCCTGATGACCCGCGTCAGCCTGCGCCATACCGGTCGCCCGCTGGTCGTGCCGCGTCCCATGCTGGCGGCCTTTGCCCTGATGTTCGGGGCCACCGTGTTGCGCCTGGCATCCGGCGTTCCTGGGCTCGGCCATCTCGCCATCGGTCTGGCCGCCCTGCTCTGGGCAAGCTGTTTCGTGCTCTATTTCCGGGAGTTCTGGAAAGTGCTGATTGCGCCCAGCGCGCCGCATCGGCCCTGATGGTCGGTCATCGAGATGATTGATGGAAAAGCAAATGATCACCACGGAGTACACGGAGGTCACGGAGACATCAAGCGAGAACCCAGATCCGCCTCTCCGCCTTTCTCCGTGACCTCTGTGCCCTCCGTGGTGAGATTTTTTTCTTCGGCCAACTGACCGACATCGCGTCGGACGCTCAACTGCTCCAGGACTTGTGGGTCCGCTTGCGCCAATCCCACGGCGGCTCGGGATTGATGACTTGCCACAGGCCTTTGCGTTTGGCCTTGGCCTCGAACTCGGCAAACTCGTAGTAACCGCGATCGGAGTCCGACTGCTCGCGTGGATATCCCCGATACCACCAGGCCAGTCCCGCCATGAGCTGCATCAGACCGACATCGTGGATCCTGGTGCAGGCCGGGTGATTGCAGTTGAGGTCCGACACCATCAGCTTGGCGATGGTGTGCCCGTTTTGGTCCAGCGTCGGGTCGACCACCGTGACGGAACGATTGAGCACGAGCCTGACCAAATGCTTTTTCGATTCCGCGCCGAATGCCTGTTTGGCTTCCGGCGCATCGATACCCACCAGCCGGATTTTGTGCCGGCGGTTTCCGGCATCGACCACGATGACCGTATCGCCATCGCCGACTTCGACCACCCGCCCTTCGATGCTGTCGGCGAGGACAGGACCCGCGCCCAGCAGCAGACCCAGCACGAGGAGAAGGCGCAGCTGAGTCACGGCTGTTTCGGCTTTCGGCTTCCCGGATGCATCGAAGTCCGCCGCTCAGTTCAGCAGGGTCCGCACCAGGCCCCACAGCGCGCCGAGCCAGAGCCCCGTAGTTGCCAGCAGCGCGACGCTGAAGCCGCCGCCCCGGCTGGACGGTGACTTCTGATAGGCGACGCCATACCAGACACGGGCAGCGAGCCAGATGCCGCCCATCGCACCGGCGCCAAGATCGTCGATGAAACCGGCATACAGCCACAAGGCTGGCAGCATCAGCGCCGCATTCTCCAGGGTGTTCATCTGAATGCGAAAAGCGCGTTCGAACATGTCATGTCCGGTCACGGCCGGTGCCCGGACGCCGTAGCGTCCCCGGGCCAAAGCCACGTTGATGCCGGTGACGAACATCAGCAGGACCACCAGCAAGGTGACAAGCGACGCCAGAGGAAGTGATGTCATGATGTGCCCGAGCCGTGAATGGGCTCTTCACTATAACTCCAGTCCCGGGGGCATACAATGCACCCCGAATCCCGCAGCCCAAGCCATGTCCGATCTGAAATCCTCCGCCCGCGTTTTTGTTTCCCTGCTCAAACCCTATCGCAGCCGCGTGATTCTCGCGGCCATCGCGCTGGTGGTGGCCGCAGTCGCCATGCTCGGCGTCGGTCAGGGACTGCGCGCGGTGATCGACCGCGGCTTTGCCGCCGGCGACCCGGCTTGGCTCGACCGCGCCTTGATGATGATGTTCGGTGTCATCGCCCTGCTCGCAGCCGCCACCTACGTCCGTTTTTACAACGTATCGTGGCTCGGCGAACGCGTCACCGCCGATCTGCGACGCCGCGTCTTCGACCATTTGCTGACCCTGCCGCCTTCGTACTTCGAGCAGGGACGAACCGGCGCCGTCATATCGCGGCTCACGGCCGACACCACGCTGATCGAACAGGCCATTGGCTCCAGCCTTTCCATCGCCCTGCGCAACCTGCTGATCCTGATCGGCGGTCTGGCCATGCTGTTCACCACCAATCTCAAACTGACGCTGCTGGTGCTGGGCGGCGTGCCGCTGGTGGTGGCGCCCATCGTGTTGTTCGGTCGCCGCGTGCGGCGCCTGGCGCGCATCAGTCAGGATCGCGTCGCCGACCTGGGAAACCGCATCGACGAAACCATCCACGAGATCCGCATCGTCCAGGCCTATGGCCACGAGGAAGCCGACCGTCACGATTTTGCTGCACTGGTCGAGCGCGGCTTCCGCACCTCGCTCGAACGCATCCGCAATCGCGCCACGCTGGTGGTTGCGGTGCTGATCCTGGTCTTCGGCGCGATCTCACTGATTCTCTGGGTCGGCGGCCACGACGTGCTGGCCGGCGACATCAGCCCCGGCCAGCTTTCCGCTTTCGTCTTTTACGCCGCGCTGGTGGCCGGCGCGGTCGGCGCCCTGTCCGAAACCTGGGGCGACCTGCAGCGCACCGCCGGCGCCACCGAGCGCCTGCTCGAACTGCTGGCGGCCCAACCCGAAGTCACCCTACCGGCGAACCCCGTGCCTCTGCCCGCACGCCCGCAAGGCGCCATCCAGTTTGACGACGTCAGCTTCCGCTACCCGTCGCGGCCCGACACGATTGCGCTAGGCAACTTCAGCCTCGCCGTTTCGCCCGGCGAAACCGTGGCCCTGGTCGGTCCCTCGGGCGCCGGCAAGACCACGGTGTTTCAGCTGCTGCTGCGCTTTTACGATCCGCAAGCGGGACGCCTCAGTCTCGACAACATCGAGCTGTCGACTGCCGATCCGCTTGCGGTGCGGCGCTGCATCGCCTTGGTGCCGCAGGATGCGGTGATTTTCGCCACCAGCGCGCTGGAGAACGTGCGCTATGCCCGCCCCGATGCCAGCCCCGAGGAAGTTCGCGCGGCCTGTGTCGCCGCCCATGCCGACGAGTTCGTCAGCCAGTTGCCGCAAGGCTACGACACCGACCTGGGCGAGCGCGGTGTGCGTCTGTCGGGCGGGCAGCGCCAGCGCATCGCCATCGCCCGCGCTTTGCTGGCCGATCGCCCGATCCTGCTGCTTGACGAAGCCACCTCGGCGCTCGATGCCGAGAGCGAACGCCTGGTGCAGGCGGCACTCGAAAAGCTGATGAAAAACCGCAGCACCCTGGTCATCGCCCATCGCCTCGCCACGGTGCAGAAAGCCGACCGCATCGTGGTGATGGATCAGGGCCGCATCGTCGAAACCGGCACCCACGCCGAACTGGTGCGCCAGGATGGACTGTATGCCCATCTGGCGCGTCTGCAATTTGCCGCGACGGCGCAGGGGCATCCAGGCGATCCCGCGAGTGCACAACGCAACTGAAAGGATGATGCGTCGATGAGCACTAAACCCGGCTGGGACGCCCGCTACACGGATGCCGGCGAACACTATCTGTTCGGCACCGAGCCCAATCACTTTCTCAGCGGACACTCGGAGCTTCTGCGCAGCGGCAAAACCGCGCTGCTGGTTGCCGACGGCGAAGGCAGAAACTCCGTCTGGCTTGCCGAGCAAGGCCTCGATGTCACGGCCCTCGAACTCTCCACGGTCGCCGTTGACAAGGCGCGGCGCCTGGCCGCTCAGCGCAAGGTGCATGTGGATTTCATGGTTGCCGACATGCTGGCGCCCGGTTGGCCGCCGCCGCAGCTGCACAACAGTTTCGACTGGGTGATCGGTATTTTCATCCAGTTCGCCGGCCCGGCCCAGCGCCCGGGACAGTTCGCAGCCATGAAGCAGCTCACCCGGCCGGGCGGACGCATTGTCTTGCTCGGCTACACGCCGAAGCAACTCGAATACGGCACCGGCGGGCCTTCGCAGCTGGAAAACCTGTATACCCGTGAAATGCTGATCGACGCATTCGCGGACTGGGAGATCGAGGAACTGATCGAATACGAGGACGACATCGCGGAAGGCAGCGGCCACAAGGGACGCTCGGCGCTGCTCGGCCTGCGTAGCCGCAAGCCATGATTCCAAAAGCATTCGTCACGCAATCCAAAGCTGCGATTTCGATTATCCTGATCAGCATGATTTGATCGATTGATCGTGACGACCCGCTGCATCGATCCAGAAAGAAAAGCATGAAACTGCCCGGAAAACGGAAACCGCGCACTTCCAAGCCGCTACAACCTGTCGCCCATCCTGTCATGGACGAACCGGCTGCGAAGCACCCTGCCCGCTCCCCGGAAGAACTGCTGCATGAGTTGCAGGTGCATCAAATTGAACTCGAGATGCAAAACGAGGCGATGCGCCAAACTCAAGTCTCCCTCGAGAAATCCCGCGACCGTTACGCGGAGCTTTTCGAGTTCGCCCCCATCGGCTATTTCACCTTGAGCAATACCGGCCTGATCGCCGCCTGTAATCTGGCCGGCGCCACGCTGCTCGGCATGAATCGCTCAAAACTGGTCTCCCGCCGCTTTGCGAAGTTCGTCACAGCCGAGGATAGCGATCGCTGGTATCAGCTATTCCTCTCGGTGTTGAACACCACCGACAAGCCCTCGGAAGTTCTGCTGCTGCAACGCGGTGACGGCAGTCAGTTTCCGGCGCGGCTTGATTGCCGATACGTAAAGGACGATGGCAACGGCGGAACCGTGTTGCTGACCCTGATCGATACCGTTGAGCGGCGCAGCCTGAGGCAACGCGAACAGAGCTTCAACGCCATTTTCGAGCACTCGCCCATCGGCATCGGCGTTGCCGGACCGGACCGACGCTACCGGCAGGTCAACCCTGCCTTCTGCCGCATGCTCGGCTACAGCGAGGCGGAACTGCTCGGCATGAGTTATCTGGATATCACCCATCCCGTCGACCAGGAACTCACTATCGCCAATCCCTCGATGCTCAGAGCCGACGACGGCAGGCATTTCTCGATGGAAAAGCGCTATGTCACAAAGACCGGCAACACGCTGTGGGTGTCGCTGAACGCCGTCGCCGTGACGGATGAGACCAATGGCGAGTTGCTGTATTCAATCGGACTGGCTGAAGACATCACCGCGCGACGCGAGGCGGAAATCGAACGACTGACGCACGCCCGGCAGCAGCGCGACACATTGGTGCGCGAAGTCCACCACCGCATCAAGAATAATCTGCAAAGCGTCGCCGGTTTGCTGCAGCGCGAACTGGGCAAGTTCACGGGGTTGAACCCCCGGCTGGAAACGGCGATCAGCCAGATCAACGCGATCGCCATGGTGCATGGCTTGCAAAGTTCCGCTCCGGATGAGGCAACTCGCTTGTGCGACAACGTGAAAAGCATCTGCAAGACGGTGTCCGAATTATTGCAACGCCCGGTGATGTTTCGCATCGAACATGAACAGACCAGCTTCCTGCCGGTCGGGATCAACAGCGACGAATCCGTTCCAATCGCATTGGTGCTCAATGAACTGATCCTCAATGCGGTCAAGCACGCGCCCGTGGGTGGTGCGGCGACGCATGTCTCGCTGAGCGCCGACGGCGTCCGCGCCAAGTTGTCGATCCGCAATGGCTGGACCACGGCGCCCGAATTCAACTTCGAAACCGGTCAGGGGCTGGGCACCGGATTGCGCCTGGTGCGGTCGTTGATGCCGCTCCAGGGCGCACGCCTGAGCTTTGAACAGGACACCGCGGGGCAGATACTGACGCACCTGGAGCTAATTTCCCCCATCGTCATGCCACACGGCCAGAAACGGTGAGCACCATGCGCGACCCGATTGCATTCCCCGAATGGCGCTCGCTCAGGACCCGGATTACCTTGTTCACCCTGTGCATTTTCATCGTCTCGATCTGGTCGCTGACCTTGTATGCCAGTCGAGTGCTGCGCCAGGATATGCAGGATTTGGTGAGTGGCCAGCAGGTGTCCACCGTTTCCGTCCTGGCCGGAGAAATCAATCGCGGGCTTGAGGATCGGCTGCGCGCTTTGGAAACCGTAGCCGGCACCATCCGTCCGGCCATGCTCGACAATCCGCAGCGCCTGCAGCGATACCTGGAAAATCTTCCTTTACTGCAAAGCCTGTTCACCGGCGGCATCGTCGCCTTCAGGCCCGATGGCAAATCGATTGCCGACGTCCCGCTGGCGACAGGACGAATTGATATCAATTACCTGGACGTCGATTCGGTTGCCGTGGCGTTGCGGGAAGGCAAAGCGACCATTGACCAACCGGTCGTCGGCAAGAAACTGCAGGTGCCGGTTTTCGGCATCACAACACCCATTCGCGATAGCACGGGCAAGACTATCGGTGCCCTGTCAGGTGTGACCAACCTGGGCGAGCCGAATTTTCTGAGCCGGGCAACCGATATCCGCTACGGCCAGACGGGCGGCTTTGTACTTGTGTCGCGACAAACTCGGCGGGTCATCACTGCCACCTACCAGAGCCATGAAATGACGCTCCCGGCACCCAGGACCCATCCGGTGATCGACCGTTTTGTCCAGGGTTTCGATGGTTCCGCGATTCTCATCAATCCCCTCGGCGTCGAAGTGCTGGCTTCGGTCAAGAGCATTCCCGTGGCGAACTGGTTTGTCGTCGTCACCCTCCCCACGGCGGAGGCCTTCGCACCGATTCGCGTCATGCAACAACGCATGCTGCTGGCTGCGATCATGCTGACGCTGCTGGCGGGCAGCCTGACCTGGCTGATGTTGCGCCGCCAGCTCGCACCCCTGCAGTCCACGGCAAAAACCCTGGCCAGCCTTCCCGAAAACATCCAGTTGCTGCATCCCCTGCCCATCCCCCGACGGGACGAAATCGGCGAACTGATCGGCGGCTTCAATCGCCTGCTGGCAAGCTTGTCAGAAAAAGATGCCCACCTGCGCGAGAGTGAGGAACGCTACCGCGCTTTTTTCCAGTATTCGCCCGATGCCATCCTGGTTTATCGGGACTACGTAACCATTTTCGTCAATGATGCCGCCGTACGCCTGTTCCACGCCGACTCCGCGGCGGCGCTGATCGGACGCCGCTGGAAGGAACTGGTCGCTCCTGAAGACTGGACGATCACCGAGGCACGCGTCGACGCCCTGAACCGGGGCGATGTCTCCTCCCTGCCACCACTCGAACGGCGTTATCGGGCGTTCGACGGGACGATCATCATGATGGAATCTGCGATTTCAAACATCATCTTCGACGGCAAGCCCGCGGTGATCGCCGTGCTGCGCGACGTCACCCAACGCAGGCAGAGCGAAGCGCAGCGTCTGGCTGAGGCTCAGCAGCATCGCGTCACGCTGGTGCGCGAAGTCCATCACCGGATCAAGAACAATCTGCAGAGCGTCGCCGGACTGCTGCAGCGCGAACTGGGCAAGTTCGTCGAACTCGACCCGCGGTTGAAAACAGCAATCGGCCAGGTCCATGCGATTGCCCTCGTGCACGGCCTGCAGAGCACCAATCCGGACGAGGCCATTCGCCTGTGCGACAGCATCCGCAGCATTTGCAACACCGCCGCCGAACTGTCGCAGTACCCGGTGAATTTCCACCTGGAAAACGAGTACACCTGTTTCAAGCCGACCCGGATCGAAAACAGCGAGGCCGTTCCCGTTGCCCTGGTGCTCAATGAGCTGATTTTCAATGCGGTCAAGCATTCGCCCATTGGCGTGTTCACACCGACAGTATCGCTAAGCGCCAAGAACGGCAAAGTGCAAATGACCATACGCAATGCCCTGAAGGAGGCGCCCGATACGGCACTTCTCGGCGTAAAGAACCTTGGCACCGGCTTGCGTCTGGTACATTCGCTGCTGCCGAAAGAGGGCGCCGAACTGACGTATGAAATCGACGCAGAGGGCTTCATGCTGACACGCCTGGAGCTGGTCGCGCCGGTGGTTAACTTGCGGAACAGAAGGAAGCGGACGGGACATGACGAAAATACTGATTGCCGATGACGACCGGGTGGTGCTGCTGACGCTCGGCGAAGGCCTGCGCGAAGCCGGCTTTGAAGTCATCGAGGCAAGGGATGGCTTGCAGGCACTGGAACTGTGCAAGAGCGAAGCACCCGAACTGGCATTGCTCGACATCCGCATGCCCGGCCTCGACGGCCTGGAACTGGCGCGGCGCCTGCGCGACGAAACACGCGTGCCGTTTGTGTTTTTCTCCGCCTATGGCGACGACGACTTTGTAGAGCGCGCGGTGGAGATCGGCGCACTCGGCTATCTGGTCAAGCCCTTGAGCATCGCCTCCATCCTGCCCATGATCCGCACCGCATTGGCCCGTGCCCAAGACATCAGCGGACTCGAAGGCGCGCTCAAGAGCAACCGCACCATTGCCACCGCCGTCGGCATGCTGATGCGTACAGACGGAACGGACCAGGCAACGGCATTCGAGCACCTGCGCCAGCGCGCCCGCAGCGAGCGCCGCAAACTGGAAGATGTCGCCCGCTCCATGATCGACACCAAGAGGGATGCCAGACTTTAAGAGCACTTCCGATTCTTCGACACCGTGGAATGGTCAGATTGGCGCACAGCAACAATCAAAATCATTGATGTCGCAAGCAATAACCCGTGTGCTAGCATGGACTTATGCTATAAGGCATAAGTCAAACGGCTGATTTTGGCTGTTTGAAGTCGGGGCCCAAAAAACCGCCTCGCTTGTGGAATACGGGCGCGCGCTTCATGCACCTTGCGCCAACGGAAACATGGAGCGACGGATGTGTACCCCGCATTTTGAATCAGCCCGGATTATTTTCTGGCTTTGCCCTGAAGCAACGGTGAGCGCTGCGGGCGGTCGCTCACGATTTGGCTGCCGGCAGCGGCACGCTTGTTTGCCACCGTCGGCAGACGCTGGCGCCACTCGATAGCGTAGCGGCGGCAGAGCATATGCCGATCAGCTGGGATTTTTCTCTGGTCCTGCTCAGCGTGGCGATCGCAATCGTCGGCTCGCTGACCTCGCTTGCGCACGCCCAGCGCATGCGCACAAGCAGCGGGCGGGCAGCGCGGGTGTGGATGCTTGTCGGCGGGACGACGCTGGGCCTGACGATCTGGTCCATGCACTTCATCGGCATGCTGGCCTTTGAGTTGCCGATACGCATCACTTACAACCTGTCCCTGACGCTGTTGTCAGCCTTGCCGGCGATTATCGCTGCCATGCTGGGTTTTCATGCACTGCGCTTGCCTGACATCAGCCGCAGCCGCATTGTCGTCAGCAGCCTGACGATGGGAGCGGGCATCAGCACCATGCACTACACCGGCATGGCGGCCATCGATATGACGCCACCGATCAGCTACAACTCGCTTTCGGTCGCGGCCTCGTTCGTGGTGGCCACTATTGCATCACTGGGTGCGCTATTGATGATGTACCGGGGCGAGCGGATCAGCATGCCGGAAGTACCGCGTTTCACACTGGGCGGCGTGATCATGGGTCTGGCGATTTCCGGCATGCATTACACCGCCATGCTGGGCACGGAAATCATGCCAGGCAGCGTGTGCCGCAGCGACGGCTCGGGGATCGAGCCGCACATACCGGCGATCATGGTGTCGCTGGTTGCACTGTACTGGTTTGGCGTCGGTAGCATCGCCGCCTTGTTCGACAGGCGCATGGCGCAACAGAATGCGCAGGCTTTGGCGCAACTCGAGGAGGCTCATCGGCAATTGCAGGCCCATACCGAACGGCGGCACCGCTCAATGAGCCAATCCCTGCGCATTGCCGCCATCGCCTTCGAGACGCAGGAAGCCATCATGATCACCGATTGCAACTCGAAGATACTGCGCGTCAATCAAGCCTTCTCAACGATCACCGGTTATGCGTCGGACGAAATCGTCGGGCGGACACCCAACGTACTGAGCTCCGGGCGGCACGATGCCGCCTTCTTTACCCGGATGCACGCGGCTTTGCGCGATGCAGACTATTGGTCGGGAGAAATCTGGGACAAGCGCAAGAACGGCGAGATCTATCCGAAATGGCTGACCATCTCCGCCGTCCGCGATGAAGCAGGCGGAGTCAGTCACTATGTGGCCGCCTTTGTCGATATCAGTGAACACCTGAAAGATTTGCAACACCTGGCCGAATCGGAGCGCTTTACCCGTGCCACGCTCGATGCACTGACTGCCCGTATCGCCGTACTGGATAGTAGCGGCTGCATCACCCAAACCAACCGAGCCTGGCGCGAGTTTGCCGAACAGAACGATCTGCCGGCGGACCGGACCGGCGAAGGGGTGAACTACCTGAGCGTTTGCGACGGGGCGGCGGCAGAAGGCGTCGCGGAAGCCGCCAGGGCCGCTCAGATGATCAGGAAAATGATCGCCGACGGGCACGCCGAGGGCAGCTTCGAGTATCCCTGCCATTCCCCGCAACAGAAGCGCTGGTTTCTTTTCCGCGCGACACGTTTCATGGCAGACGGCCAGCCAAACGTGGTGGTGTCCCATACCGACATCACCGCTCGCAAGCTGGCGGAAGAAACGCTGAAGCAATCCAATGAACTGCTGGAAGATCGCGTGACCGAGCGCACCGAGGACCTGCAATTGGCCTACGCGGCGCTGGCCAGCAAGGAAGAGGAGATCCGTTCCGTCGTTGAGAACATGGTGGATTGCATTATCAGCATCGACGAGACGGGCATCATCCAGTCCGCCAACCCTGCTATCGAAACCGTGCTCGGCTATCGCGTGGACGAAGTCATCGGCCGCAATGTGTCCATGCTGATGCCTGAGCCGCACCGCGCCGCCCACGACGGCTATCTGGAGAACTTTCGTCGCACGGGCGAGGCTCGTATCATCGGCATCGGCGCCGAAGTCGAGGGGCTGCACAAGGACGGCACCCATATCGCGATGGAACTGTCGATCAGCGAATATGTTGTCGGCGGCAAGCGCTTTTTTACCGGCATACTGCGCGACGTGCGCGATCGGCAGCGCATCATGAAGGCGCTGGAACAGGCGCGGCACGAAGCCGAACAGGCCAGCCACGCCAAGTCGGCCTTCCTCGCAGCCATGAGTCACGAAATCCGCACCCCCATGAACGGCGTGATCGGCATGGTCGACGTGCTGCATCAAACCAGTCTCAAGGGCTATCAGGTCGAAATCGTCGATACCATCCGCGACTCGGCCTACTCCCTGCTCGGCATCATCGAAGACATTCTCGATTTCTCGAAGATCGAGGCAGGCCGGATGGAGGTCGAACGGGAGAGCATGTCCGTGGCTGCCGTGGTGGAGCAAGTCTGCAAGATGCTGGATCACGAGGCGACCAAGAAAGGCGTCGAGTTCACGCTCTTCATTGATCCGGCGATTCCCGCGAAAGTTCTCGGCGACGCGCTGCGCCTGCGCCAGGTGCTGGTCAATCTCGCCAACAACGCCATCAAGTTTTCCAGTGGCGCGAGCCGCCAGGGCAAGGTGGCGTTGCGCGCCTGCCTTGTCGGGCAGGATGCCGAACAGCTTGCAGTCGAGTTTGAGGTGAATGACAACGGTATCGGCATGGATGCGCTGACCCAGGCGCGCTTGTTCAACTCATTCAGCCAGGCCGACGTCACCACGACCCGGCGCTTCGGCGGCTCGGGACTGGGACTGGCCATTGTCAAAAACCTGCTGCAACTGATGGGAGGCGAGATTTCGGTGCGCAGCACACCGGGAATCGGCTCAAGCTTCCTCGCGCGCTTGCCCTTGTCGAAACTGCCCGACGTTGCAAACGCCGATGAAGCGGCGTCTCCCGTCGCCGGGCTATGCTGCCGGCTCGTCGGCGGCAGCGGCACGCTGAGCGGCGACCTCGCCGTTTATCTATCGCACGGTGGCGCCAATGTTGAACGGACGCCGGACCTTGCCGCGGCGCGGGAAAGCGGACCCAGCGGGCTTTCGGTATGGGTCATCGACGCTGGCGACGACCCGATGCCTGAGAGCGAGCTGCATGCCGCCGCAAGCCGGCCCGATCAGGATGTCCGTTTTGTGCTCATCGGGCGCGGGCATCGCCGCGAGCCGCGAACCGTTGCGCCAGGGCTGGTGGTGGTGGATGGCAATGGGCTCGAGCGCGGAACCTTCCTGTATGCGGTCGCCAGCGCCGCCGGGAAAAGTCTGCCGGAGAAAGTGGCGAGACCGCTCTCCAACAAGTCCGAAGCCGCGCTCAAGCCACCGTCGCGCACCGAAGCGATACAGCAAGGCAGGCTGATTCTGGTAGCCGAGGACAACGAGACCAACCAGAAAGTGATCCTGCGCCAACTCGCTTTGCTCGGCTATGCGGCCGATGTCGCCGGCGACGGGCGGGAGGCGCTGAAGCAATGGGAGAGCGGTGATCACGCGCTGATCCTCACGGACCTGCACATGCCGGAGATGGACGGCTACGAACTGTGCCTGGAAGTTCGCGCCAGTGAAACCAGCCAGCGCCACATCCCGATCATCGCGCTGACCGCCAACGCCCTCAGAGGCGAGGCGAAGCGGTGCCTGGCTGTTGGCATGGATGCCTACCTGAGCAAACCGACACCGCTGGCCGAACTGCAAGCCATGCTGGACCGCTGGCTGCCGGCAACTCGCGCTGCGCTCGATCCCGCCGCCGTCTCGCCAACACCGACTTTTGCGACACTTGATGTCGAGGTGCTGGCGAAGCTGGTGGGCAGCAATCCGGCGGTGATCCGCGACTTCCTGCAAAGTTTTCGCACCAGTGCCAGTGCGGTCGGGGAGGAGTTGTGCGCCGCCTGCCGTGAAGGACGCGCGAGACTCGCCAGCGACGCCGCCCACAAGCTCAAAGCCTCGGCGCGCGCAGTCGGCGCGCTGAAGTTGGGCGAACTCTGCGCCGAAATCGAGCTGGCCGGAAAGGCCGGTTCCAACACGACGCTGCTGACGCTGTTGCCTGGATTCGAGCGCGAACTGAATGCCGTGTTCGCGCATTTGAATGCCAAGCTGGCCGAACCGAGCCAGACCGCAGTCGATTAGCGGGAGCGATCGTGGTCGACAATTCAAACGTCAAGGTGATGCTGATCGATGACGATTCCTTCATGCTCAAACTGCTCACTCGACTGCTGGAAACGCTGGGCTTCAAGTCGATTTCGCCACATGCCCGATGCCGTGCCGCGCTCGATGTGCTGGCCACGTCGGCGGCTGCACCGGACCTGATTCTGCTGGACCTCAACATGCCGGACATGGACGGTATCGAGTTTGTCCGCCATCTGGTCGACAGTCGCTATGCGGGTAGCCTGGTGCTTGTCAGCGGTGAGGACGAGCGGACTTTGCAAGCCGCCGGCCGGCTGGTTCAGGCGCACAAGATCGAGTTGCTCGGTCATCTGCAAAAGCCGGTGTCACCGGAAGCTCTGGCGGGACTGCTGACAACGTGGACACGGCCGGCGTCCAGCGGTGCGCGCGCCGCGAAGGATGCCTATGTCGCCGACGCCTTGCGCACCGCCATTGGCAATGGCGAATTCATCAATTACTACCAGCCCAAGGTGGCTGTCGCCAGTGGCCGCGTCGTCGGCGTCGAGACTTTGGTGCGCTGGCAGCATCCAGTCGATGGCCTGGTCCTCCCGGATCAGTTCGTCGGCATCGCCGAGGCGACCGGCCTGATCGAAGATCTGACCCGCGTCGTGCTGCACGATGCGCTGGAACAAAGTCGCGCCTGGCGCAATGCGGGGCTGACGCTGCGGGTGGCGATCAATGTCTCAATGGACAATCTCACCTCGCTGAGCTTTGCCGACTTCGTCGCGAATTCGACAGCCGAGTCCGGCGTGCCACCGTTTTCCATCGTGCTCGAAGTCACCGAAAGCCGTTTGCTGACCGACCTGCGCGTGCCGCTCGAAGTCCTGACCCGGCTGCGCCTGAAACGCTTTCGCCTGTCGATCGACGATTTCGGCACGGGACATTCCTCGCTCGCCCAGTTGCGCGACATGCCATTCGACGAACTCAAGATCGACCGCGGCTTCGTGCATGGTGCCCACGGTCATCGCACCTTGCGCGCCATCTTTGAATCCAACCTGAATCTCGCCCGGCAACTGGACATGGAAGTCGTCGCCGAAGGTGTCGAGGACAGGGAAGACTGGGATTTCCTGCAGCGAGCGCGTTGCGATCTGGCGCAAGGCTATTTCATCGCCCGCCCGATGCCGGCCGCCGAACTGGTCGGCTGGATCGAATCCTGGGAAACGCGCCTGCGGGAAGAGTCTCTGGTGCGCTCCTGATTACGGATCGCATCGCGGACCGGCACTGTAGTCCGCGCCAACGCCGTATCGCCGGCGCCGACTTTTCCGGCACCCCGTCGAGATAGACAGCAGCGCCGGGCCCGCCGCCACGTAGCGCCCGCGCGCCAACGACAGCGCCGCGTCAAAGCAATTGTGCAACAGGGGATATTGTCGGATAATTCGCCTTTGTATACCGCATACACAGGATTCCGCCATGATCAAAGCCTTTGCCAACCCCCTGCTCGCCACGCCTGCGCGACCCTTGCCCCGAGCCGTTGCGGTAATCGGCGCCGGCACCATCGGCCCCGACATCGGCTACTACCTGAAAAGCGCGCTGCCCGATCTCAAGCTCTATCTCGTCGATGTCTCGCAAAATGCCATCGACGGCGCCTTGCAGCGCTTTCAGGACTACTCGAAAAAAGCCGTGGCCAAGGGCAAGATGAGCGAGGCCGACGCGGCCGCCGTGAATTCGAATCTGATCGGCACGCTCGACTACGCCGACATCGCCGAGTGCGATTGGGTGATCGAGGCCGCCACCGAAAACATGGCGCTGAAGCGCAAGATCTTCGCCCAGATCGAAGCCGTGGTGCGGCCCGAAGCGCTGATCACCTCCAACACCAGTTCGCTGCCCGCCGCGCGCATCTTCGCCCAGCTCAAGCACAAGGCGCGCGCCACGGTCACCCACTTCTTCGCCCCGGCCTGGCGCAATCCAGCGGTTGAAGTCATCACCTGGAACAAGGTCGACCCGGCCGTGGTCGAGTACCTGCGCTGGGTATTCTGCACCACCGGCAAAGTGCCGCTGGTCACCGCCGACGTCGCCTGCTTCATGCTCGACCGGATATTCGACAACTGGTGCAACGAGTCGGCCATGCTGCTCGACCGCGCCACCGCCGCCGAAGTCGACAGCGTCGCCGCCGAGTTCGTCCATGCCGGGCCCTTCTTCGTGCTCAATCTGGCCAACGGCAATCCGATCATCACCGAGACCAACACCCTGCAAGCCGAAATGGAAGGCCCGCATTACACGCCGGCGCCGATCTTCCAGTCGGTCGACCGCTGGCTCACCGTGGCGCCGGGCAAGCCGGTCGCGGTGGAAAAAGACGTCGCCACCGCCGTGCGCGAACGCCTGCTCGGCATTCTGTTCTCGCAAAGTGTGGACATCGCCGACCGCAAGATCGGCGAGCCCGCCGATCTTGATCTGGGCTGCCGCCTCGCCCTCGGCTTCAAGGACGGACCGCTCGACCTGATGCGCAAACTCGGCGAGCAGACCACCGGCAAGGCGCTGATGCGCCTGCGCCAGGAGCGCCACGGCATGCCCATGCCCAAGCGCCCCTTCGCCGCCTATCAAAAATTTACCCGCCATATCCTGGTCGACGACATCGGCAGCGTGAAAGTCATCACCCTGCGCCGCCCCGAGGCGCTCAACGCCCTGCATGACGAAATGAACGACGAGATTCTTGCCGTCATCCAGCGCCATGAAAACGATCCCAAGGTCAGTGGCTTCGTCCTCACCGGTTACGGCACCAAGGCGTTTTGTGCCGGCGGCGACATCGGCCGCTTCGTCGACATGCTCGGCGACGCACCGGCTTCGGAACAATACGCGCGCGACTGCTCGCGCCTGCTGGTGCATCTGGACCAAATGAAGAAGCCCGTGGTGGCCGCGCTGAACGGCATGGCGCTGGGCGGTGGCTTCGAACTGGCGATGCGTTGCCATGAAATCGTCGCGCTCAAGCGCGCCTCGATCCAGCTGCCGGAAGTGACCCTGGGTATCGTCCATGGCATCGGCGCCATGGTGGTGCCGTATCGTCGCTGGCCACATGCCGCGCCCACCTTCAATGCCATGCTGCGCCAGGCCGAGCGCCTGAAAGCCTCGCGCGCACATGAGCTCGGCATAGTCAGCGGCCTCGCCGAGGACTACGCCTCCCTGATCCAAATGGCCGTGGCGCGTGTCGGCGAACTGGCGGGTCACGTCTCGCCAATCGGCGACGGCCCGGTGGCGATCAGCATCGACGCCATCGAAGCTCGCGCCGCCAGCGGCCAGGTGTTGAGCCGCGAGTGCATAGCCATCATGGAAAAAGCCATTCTCGAAGCCGCCGCCGCGCACACTTTCGAAGCCGCACTGGAAGTCGGCTACAAGGCCTTCGGCCATTCCGCCTGCACCGAAAGCGCCTACGAGGGCATCGGCTCCTTCAAGGAAAAGCGCAAGCCGGATTTCAGCAAGACCCGCTGAACGCGAGTCCGTCGGAAAAGTCGGCGCTGGCGACACGGCGGGCGGACGACGGGCCACCGCTCCGATTGGCCACGATCCGCTAAAAGTCGGCACTGATGAAACAACTGATAAACCAACTGCGCAGCAAGAAGGGGCAGGACAAAACCCTGCCCGCTTCGCTGCGGATGCGCTACAAGGCGGTCAAGCAAACTACGCTCTCCTCGCCGCTGCGGATCCTCGCCGTAGCGGATGGCGATACGGCGACGGTGAGCAGCGCTGCGCCGCCTCAGTGCGGCGCCCGGTCCAGCCCCTGATCGACCATCGATACCGGGTCTTCGAGCGGTTCCAGATGCGTCGTGACATGGGCCTGCGGCAGCGCGGCGCGGATCTCGGTTTCGATCCGCTCGGCCCAGTCATGTCCCTGCTGCACAGTCCATTGCCCCGGCACCAACACATGCAGGGTGATGAAACTGCGGCGTCCCGCCTGGCGCGTGCGCAGCGCATGAAATTCCAGTCCTTGCTGGCGATAACCAGCCAGAATCGACTCGATCTGCGCCAGAGCCTCCACCGGCAGCGAAACATCCATAAGCCCGGCTGCCGAGCGCTGCATCAGCCGCCACCCGGTCCACACGATATTGGCCGCAACCAGCAAGGCAATCGCCGGATCAAGCCAGAGCCAGCCGCTGACCCAGACCAGGCCCACCGCGAGGATCACGCCAACCGAGGTCCATACATCGGTCATCAAGTGGTGCGCATCGGCTTCCAGCGTGATCGAGCCCTGCTCGGTGCCAACCTTCAACAGGATGCGCGCCGTGACGAAATTGATCGCGGAAGCCAGCACGGAAACCAGAATGCCCACCCCAATCGCCTCCAGCGGCCGCGGATGCAGCAGCCTGTCGATCGCGGTATAGGCAATACCGACTGCCGCCAGCAGAATCAGAAAACCCTCGAAGGCACTGGAAAAGTACTCGGCCTTGCCGTGACCATGCGCGTGATCGTCGTCGGCCGGCAGCGCAGCCAGGGTCAGCATCCACAGCGCCATCAGCGCGCCGGCCAGATTCACAAAAGACTCGATGGCGTCGGAAAGCAAGCCCACCGATCCGGTCAGCCACCAGGCCAAGCCTTTCAGCGCAATCGTGGCGATCGCCGCCGCGATGGACAGCCAGGCGTAGCGAATCAGCGATGCAGGGGATGCTCCCTGTCCGGGTGCCGTCGTCATCAACTCACAAGCTCACTGCAAATCCGGGCAGGCTCATGCTCAATCGTCATGATCGCGTTTGCGTCGCTCACGCTCGTCTCCTCGTTCTCCTCGGCCGTCGCCGGGCCGATTGCGAATGTCATCCTCGTCGGCACTACGGTGGCATTCGACGCAGTTGTCGAAATCACGGATGCCTTCCTCGACATGTTCGCGGCGGATGTTGGCCGGCGTGTGCTCATGGCAGCCGTAACAGGTGTAGCGCTTGTAGTCGTTGCGCACATGGCAGGTCACGCAGCGTGTGTTGTGGTCGCGATCAAGCACGAAATACTTGTTGTGATCGAAAGTCGCCGGCACCCATTTCTCCTGCGTATGGCACTGGCTGCAATTGCCGCTGATCTGCCGGTGCAGCGAATCGTCGGGCGACTTGTGGCAGCCCTGGCATTCGCTGCGCGCCGAGGTTTGCAGCAGGGTATGGTCGAAGCGCCCCTTGGTGTGATAGCGCGACACGCCGGCATGGTCGCTGTGGCAGGCGACGCAGTTCTGGCTGGTCAGCTTTTGATGAAAAGGCGTCGAGGTCAACGGCTTCGTCAGCGGCTGGCCGGTCGTCGTCAGGCGGCCGATCTCGGCCGGCTTGTGACAGGTCGCGCAGCGCTCGGAGCTGACACCGCGCAGCGGCGCATGGCAGGCGAAACAGTCGGTTTCCAATTGGCTATGGCCGGGAATCAGTTTGCCCGGCCCCACCATCAGATGCGGATAGACAAAGACCAGTACCGCCAACGCGAACAGGTTGGCGGCCAGCACGAACTTGAGCCAGGGCTTCATGCCCAGCCCCAGAACAGCAAGACGCTGACAATATGGCCCAGCGCCAGCACTGCAAAAACAATGAAAATGGGAATGTGCAGTTTGCGCCAGCGTGTCATCGCGTCAATCGCCACGGCATCCCAGAACACCGCACGCTCCACCTCGGCGCGCGACAGTCCGCGCAACTGGTAGTGCTCGCGCTGGCCTTGCACGTGGCGGCGCGAACGATCGAGCAGCATTTTTCCAACCATGCCGCTGATGACATTGACGCCCATCGCCACCGTCGCCAGCCAGGGCAGGATGGCGTTGAAATGGATGCCGGCATGGATCAACACCATCAGCGAACCGAGCCAGGTGCCGATTTCATGCAGGGTCAGCAGGGTTTTCGGGTTGCCGACCGTGATCATCTTGCGCTTGCGCGCCGAGTAGATCAGCGAGCCGATGATCAGGATCGTGCCTGGAATGCCCAGATAGCGGCCCACCCAGACCAGATCCAGGCGGTGCAGCAGGTAGTCGCCGGCCAGCGTCGCCGCCGCCAGAAACCCCACCAGCAAACTGAAGGGCAGAACCTGCTCGCGCCACAATGAGTTGCTCATTTATGCCTCCAGGGTGACACTGGTCTTGGGCGTGCACACGCAAAGCAGGCAGGTGCCCGGCTCCGGATCGAAATCCGGCGGCTGACCGTAAGCTACCTCGCCGGCGGCAATACTGGTCTGGCAGGTACCGCAGCCACCGGCACGGCAACCCGAATCGACCGCGATGCCGTTGGCCTCGGCGAATGCCAGCAGGCTGCCGGCGCTCGCGTCCCAGTTAAGTTGCTTGCCCGATCTGGCGAAGCTGACCACGATGTCGCCTGCCATCGGAACTGGCGTTGCACCTGCCGCTGCAGTCGCTACTCGGCGTCGCTTGATCGAGGCCGGGCCGAAGGCCTCGAAATGAATGTGCGAATCCGCCACGCCCCAGTCATCCAGCGCCGGCACCAGACTGGCCATCATCGGCGTCGGGCCGCAGATGTAATAGTGATAGGGCTTGAGCGGCAGTTCCATGCGTAACAGCGCAACCTCGACTCGTCCATGATGGTGATAGTCGCGTCCCGCCTGCTCGGCGGGCAGGGGATCGCTGAAACACAGGTGCAGGTGGAAGTTGGCGTATTGCGCCGCCAGCGATTGCAGATGCGGGGCCATGATCGCCTCGCGGCCGTTGCGCGCGCCGTAGAACAGCCAGATTTCGCGCCCCGGCTGTTGCGCCAGGCTCCAGTTCAGCATGCTCAGCATGGGCGTGATGCCGATGCCGCTGCCGATCAGCACCACCGGGCCGCTGCCGCTATCGAGATGAAAATGCCCGGCCGGCGCGCGCAGCTGCAAACGGCTGCCCACCTCGACCTGGTCGTGAAAGAAGCCCGACGAGCACCCCGGCGGCAATCCGCTACCGATCGGCGTCAGCACACGCTTGATCGAGACGCGGTAGTGATCGGGCTGTGGCGCGTCCGACAGCGAATAGCAGCGCACGATCTGCTCGCTGCCGCCTGCCGCCGGCACGTCGAGGCGAAAGGTCAGGAACTGGCCCGGCAGGTAGGCCGGCAAGGGCTTGCCGTCTTCGGGCACCAGATAGAAGGAACAAATGCCGCGTGCGGCATCTTCAACTTCCTTGCGCGCCACCTTGAAATCCCGCAGCCCCGACCAGGCCGCGACCAGCGCTCCCTCGGGCTCTTCCGGAATACCGGGAACCACAGCCGGATCAGCATCCGCAACGCGCCCGCGCAGCGCCGAGTATCCCTGCCAATGGCGCCAAAACGCAATGGCGACCAAAAGGCCGAGTTGCACGGCGATGCCGAAGCTTATCCACAGCAACAAGGTAAACGACGTCATGATGCGGGTAGCGCGATGACATGCGCAGCCAGTGTCCTCCTTTCACTCAGTCTCTTTCATCATGATGCCGCGTCGAACTTAAACGCGGCTTAATTCAGAGCAAATCCCGTGCAAATAATTGCCGCGCATCGCGCCTTTGCCTGGCGCCCATACCGTCGTAAAATTCGCCGGACACGCGCTCACCAGTGTCCCGGCACCTGAGCCACCCCGAACCGAGCCAAACACCTGCCCGCATGAACCAGGAATCCGAGCATCTGATTGAAATCGAAGACCTGCATTTCGCCTATGGTGAGAATCAGGTGTTCAAGGGCATCAACATGAAGATTTCCCGCGGCAACGTGGTGTCTATCCTCGGCGTTGGCGGCTCGGGCAAAAGCACCCTGCTGCGCCTGATCGGCGGGCAGCTCAAGCCGAGCCGCGGCTGCGTCAAGGTGAATGGCCGCGTCGTGCATGAGCTTGACTACGACGGCCTGTTTGAGCTGCGCCGCAACCTGGGCCTGATGTTTCAGGCCGGCGGCCTGTTCAGCGACTTGTCGGTGTATGACAACATCGCCTTCCCCATGCGCGAACTCACGGATCTGCCGGAACAGATGATCCACGACCTGGTCCTGATGAAGCTGCACGCGGTTGGTCTGCGCGGCACCACCCGGTTGATGCCCAGCGAGCTTTCAGGCGGCATGGCGCGGCGCGTGGCGCTGGCCCGTGCGATTGCGCTGGACCCGATGCTGACCATGTACGACGAGCCCTTCGCCGGCCTCGACCCGATCTCGCTCAACGTCATCGCCGAACTGATCCGGCGCCTGAACGACGCGCTGCACGCGACCTCGATTGTGGTCACCTACGACGTATCGGAATCCCTGAAAGTGGTCGACTACGCCTACCTGATCCACGACGGCGTGGTGCAAGCCGAAGGCCCGTCGCAGGAACTGCTCGATTCCGACGCTCCCTTCGTGGTCCAGTTCCTTCACGCCCAGCCCACCGGGCCGGTGGCCTTCCACATGAAGAGCGAGCCCTATCAGGACGACCTGCGGATCGCCTCAAAGTAGTCAGGCGAACCTGAAAGGCTTCACCACGGAGGGCACGGAGGCCACGGGGAAAATCAATTCGGCTGGCAGTCCAGGTCTGCCTTTCTCCGTGCTCTCCGTGCACTCTGTGGTGATCATTTGACTTCCCGGATTTCGCTACCGCTCGAAAAACGCTTGAGCTGCAAAAGATTCTCGGCCCGGTGATCCGTTCGACTCGCGTTGTAACGTGGCGTCGCGTATTCCAGATAACGGTTGCGGTCGGTGTTCAGCGTGAAGCCGCCCTGCGCCACCATACGGCTGGTGTCCTCCGGCGTCAGAACCAGGCTGCGCTTGGCAGAGTCAATCAGCGTTTGCCGCGCATCGCGCCCGAGGTCAAGCGTGTTTTCCTGCGCCAGAAACCGTTCGCGCGCGGCGGCGGAAAACACCAGCGGCGAGTCGGAGGCGACGATGATGCCCTGCCCGCCGAACACCCACAGGCCGACATGGGGGAAGACACTGCGCACGCTCGCCAGCACCGACCCCAGCTCGGCAAAGCCGATATGATGAATCTGCAGCCATTGCTGAAAGATGCCCTGGGGCGCCAGACGGCTACGCACGATCTCGTAGAACTCGCGGGAATAGAGATTGGTGGAGCCGGCGAACCAGATGCTGCTGATTTCCATGGAGATCAGATCGCAGCGCCAGGCATCGCGCAACAACAGCAGGTTGCGCCCGTCTTCCAGCATCAGGCTTACCCCGGCCTGGCGCAGGATGTTGCCGTTGATATGGCCAAAATAGTTTTCCGCGGCATCGGCAATACCGGGCGAAATATCGGCAATCGCCATGCGCCGGAAATCAAAAGCCTGCGCCACGTAGGCGCTTCGTCCGGTACCCAGCCCGATCACGCAGGCCTGATCAAAATGCCGGCTCAACAAGGCCGGAATCAGCGCAAATCCGGTCTGCGCTTCCATCTCGACAGAATCGTCGCCCTGAAACTTGCCATTGGTCAGCAGAAACTTGCTTGTTTCCTCAGGGTGGGCGCCGTCGACCGGCGACGAGATCACCGTCGTGATGCCGCCGTAGGTATCTTCGTGGAACATCTTGAGTTGACTCTGCGCCACCACGAAACTGCGCTTGAAGTAGACATGCTCGCCGGAACTCAGCGCCAGCCTGTCCCACTCGGGAAGAAGCACGAAGAGGCCGGCACAGGCACTGCTCAACAGCACCAGCATGCGTCGCATGCGGCCGCTGGCCAACGCGACGGCGATCAGCCCACCGCAAACCGCGGCCAGCACCCCGAGCAGGCTCAGGCTGGTTTCCGATCCGAGCGCCGGAATCAGGACAAAGCCGGTCAGCAATGCGCCGCCGATGCAGCCTAATGTATTCGTCATCGCCGCCAGCGCCGCACCACGGGCCTGCGCATGCAGAGGAAACTCGGCAAGGCGAAACAATAGCGGATAGCTCATGCCCATCACCGTGGCGGTCGGCAGCAACAGTTTTGCGGCCAGCGTCCAGCGGAACACTTCGCTTTCGAGAAAGCCGACAATGCCGGGACCGGCGGCAGAAAACTGGGCCGGGACACCCGGCCAGGCCAGATGCTGCCAGGCGATGCAGCCCGCGCCCAGGGCATAGACGAGGCTGAGGCGGGAGGCGGGCAATGCCAGACGTGCCGGGAAGAGCACGCTGCTGATCGCCGCGCCGAGCAGCAGACCAAGCAAGACGAAAGCCAGCATGGCGGCGAACACATAGACACTGTTGCCGAGGACGGCGCCGAGCAGATGCGCCCAGAGCACTTCCAGCGAAAACAGGATGAAGCCGGAAAGGCCGGCCAGCAACAGAATCAGGCGCATTCCATGCGGAGAGGAAGATATGCTCTGTGCCGCCGGCTCGCTCACGGTGACCCGCTGCGGTCGCGGATTTCTGCTCGCCAGCGCCAGCGCTGCCAGGCATACGCTGCCGTCGAGCACGGCGGCGAACAACATGGTGCCGTCCACGCCCCAGCGCGGAAATGTCAGCGTCGGGCCGAGCACCGCGCCGATCAGGGCGCCCAGCAGATTCAAACTGTAGATGCCGGCAATCGCCCGGCGCGGTGCGGGCAGGCGCAGGGTTGAAATCGAATCCACCATCGCCGGAAAACTGGCGCCCATGCACAATGTCGGCGGCACGATCCAGCATGCCGCGACCAGTCCACGCAGCGCGGCGAGCGCCGGCGGGCTTTCCACGCCAAGGCGCAGCAGGGGAATGAAGACTTCCTGGAAGCTGTCGAAGCCGACGCAAAAGCCCAGCGCCCAAAGCGCGACAAGGCCCTCAAGCCAGGCAAATACGCGAATTGGATTCTTGATGCGGGCACACAACAGGCCATACAAACCCGCACCCGCCGAGAGGCCGAAAAAATACACCGCCAATACCGTTGCCGTCGCCGGCGTGGAAGCCCCCAGCAAGGTCGTCAACAGTTTCTCGAACGCCTGTTCGGCGAGCAGGGCCGAAGCCCCCGTCAGGACAAAGCAGAAACCCAGCAACTTGTGCATGTCAGCCCGCCACACGCGGCTGAAACGCGCGGCGCGTCATGCGCCAACCCGGCCGCAGGTTGGCTTAACGGTCCGCCTCAAGTCACCCGCGATGAAACGCGACACCCAGCGGAAATCAACCAGCCTCTGACCCGCCCGAAGAAAACCGGTTGGGTTCCTTGGCTTCCTGTATCGCCCAGACAATCATGATGATCCAGCCGATCAGCGGAATCAGCCAAACCAGCAGAAACCACGCACTTCGGTCGGTGTCGTGCAATCGCCGCGCGCCGACGGCCAGGGATGGCAGCAGAACACCCAGGGAAAACAAGCCCGACAGCGTCTCGCTGATCAATCCGGTGCCGACAGACACGAGGAAAGTAAACAGCGCGAACCACCAGAATTCCGAGCGAGATGCACGGCCGTCGAAGCTTGCATATTTCGTGAAACAGGTGCTGATGGATTCGCCAAAAGTCATGATGTGTCTCCACAATGTTGGTGGGAAACGAGCATACACGTTGCTGTTTGCATATTCCAGCAGGTCGTGTTTCGCCGCCAGGAACGCGGCAGAATTGCGGATCGAAACAAGGCGGATGCGCGTCTGGCCTGCAGTCTTGCCCCGCCGCCAAGAGCCACCAACTCAGCGGTGCTTTCGCGCCCATTCCTCGTAGCGCGCACGGGTTTCCTCATTCGGCGGATAGAGGCCAGGCAGGGGCAGTCCGGCCGCGACCTGCTCGATGATCCAGCCTTCGAGCCGCTCCTGCTCCACTGCTTCGGCAACCACCTCGTCGAGCAGCGCGGCGGGGATCAGCACGGCACCGTCGCTGTCGGTGACCACCACGTCGTTGGGCATCACGGCGACGCCACCGCAGCCTATCGGCTCCTGCCAGCCGACAAAAGTGAGCCCGGCCACCGATGCCGGCGCCGCGGTGCCCCGGCACCACACCGGCAACTGCGTGCCGAGCACGCCGGCCAGATCACGAATCACGCCGTCGCTGATCAGCGCCGCCACCTTGCGCTTTTGCATGCGCGCGCACAGGATGTCGCCAAAAATGCCGGCATCGGTGACGCCCATGGCGTCGACCACCGCGATGCAGCCGGCGGGCATGGCCTCGATCGCGGCGCGAGTGGATATCGGCGAGGCCCAGGAGGCGGGAGTGGCGAGATCCTCCCGCGCCGGGACGAAGCGCAGCGTGAAGGCGCGGCCGACGCGGCGCGGCTGGCCCGTCTGCAGCGGCATGGCGCCGCGCATCCAGACATTGCGCAAGCCTTTCTTGAGCAGCACGGTGGTGAGCGTGGCGGTGGTCACGCCCGACAGGATGCGAACGGTCTCCGCGTTCAGCGGCAGTGATTCAATAGCCATGCTTGATTCTCTTTGTTCCGGCGCCAGTGTTGGCAAAGTTCAGGGCATGATTTCGACATAGTCGTGGAACTCCGCCGCGACCAATCGTAGGCGCTGCGGGACGCGCCGACGCGAGCACCAATCGGCGGAATCGTGACGGTCAATCTCGCAGCCGATGAATCGCAACAGCTCGCAGATCGGGGCGACCACATGGCCCCGACTCACACGCGCCGCGACGCTGCCACCGAACGCATCGCGAACCTGAGGGACACTGCGGATCGCCTGACGCCAGACGCCCTGGCTGCGATACCCGGTGGTCAGCTCGCATAGAGCGCCGCCAGTGCCGCGATCATGTAGGCCGGATCGCGCGCGCCGGCGCTTTCGCGGGCGCTGTGCATGGCCCACATCGGCGAGCCGACATCGACGCTGGCAATGCCCAGCCGCGCCGCTACGATGGGACCGATGGTGCTGCCGCAACCCAGATTGCCGCGATGCGCGTAGTGCTGGCAGGGCACCTCCGCCTGCTGGCACAAGTCCATGAACCGCGCCGCCGTCTCGGCTTCGGTGGCGTAGCGCTGGCCGGCATGGCTCTTGATGACCGGCCCGCCATTCACCCTCAGCTTGTGGTCGGGCTCATAGGCGGCGGGAAAGTTCGGCTGGTAGGCGTGAGCCATGTCGGCGCTGACAAAGAAGCTGTGTGCCCGCGCCCGGCGCCGGTCTTCGTCGTCGAGGCCGAGTGCGAGCCCGATGCGCGCCAGCACATCGGTAATGAGGCTGCCGCCGGCACCCGCCGCGCTCTCGCTGCCGACTTCCTCGTGATCGAACAGCGCCGCGACGCAGCTTGCTGTCGGCGCAGCGCTAGCCGTCAAGGCGGCGAGCGCGGCATGACAGGATGCGAGGTTGTCGAGTTGGCGGCTGGCGATGAAGGCTTCGTCCGCGCCCCACAGGCTGCCGGGCTGAACATCGTAAGCCGCCAGTTCCCAGCTCAGCAGATCCGCCGCCTCGCCTTTGACGGCATCGGCCAACATGCTGCGCAGGAAGGCATCGGCGCCCTCCTCAACATCGAGGAGGCCAAGAATCAGCGGCAACTCAGTTTGCTTGTCGAACTTCAGGCCTTGCTCATTCACCTCGCGATTCATGTGGATCGCCAGGTTGGGCAGGCGCAGCAGCGGTTGCTCAAAGCGCAGCAGATGCGCGCGCGGCCCGCTCGCCGTGCGCAACACGACGCGTCCCGCCAGGCTCAGATCGCGGTCGGCAAAAGTGGCGAGTATCGGCCCGCCATACACCTCCACGGCAAGCCGCATCAGGCCATCGTCGCCCAGCGCGGGCCGCGGCTTGAGGCGCAAGCCCGGCGAATCGGTGTGCGCGCCGACGATGCGAAAACCCGCCTCCGCCAGCGGCTGGCTGCCGAGCACGAAGGCGATCAGCGACGCGCCGCCGCGCACCACATAGTGGCGCCCACCCGCCGCCAGCTGCCAGCGCGCGCCCTCCTCCAGCCGGGTGAAGCCGCCGGCTTGCAAGCGCACCTCGGCACTGGCCACAGCATGCCAGGGGCTGGGGCTGGCATCGATGAAGTCGATCAGATCAAGGGCGGTTTGGCGGGCTTGGGCGGGCAGGCGCATGGCGTGGACGTGGTTCGGGCAAAGACCGAAGCATACAAGATGGGCCGCGCTCGCTCCGCCAGTCGATTACCGACATTGATCGGCGGCAGAACGCGGCACTTGCCTTCGTCCGGGCTCGGCAGCTGCTATTGGACCGCAGCAAAGCCCCAGAGTCGCTCCGCATTGCCATGGGCAATGCGATGCGCCAATTCATCGGGAACGGTGTTCAGCACCTTGCGCCACAGAGCCACCTGCGGCAGAAAACTTTTTCGCCACTGAAAGTGAAAAACGTTATCGAAAGCCAGGACGAAGCGGTCCGGAAAACGCTCGATAACGGGCCGCCAGCGGGGCGCGAATGCCTCGCCTTCGATAAGGCGGGTCCAGGGCAGGACGGATTCGTTGTAGGTGACCGGATTGCTGTGCGATGTGATCAAAAATACATTGGGATGCGAGGAAAGCAATTGCTCGGCCTCCTCCGCATCCAGTTGGCCCATGTGAATCAAGCCGAAGCTCACGTCCTTGTTGGCATCGAGCAGGGTCTTGAATTTGGCCATGTATGCAGCCTTCCCCGATCTCAGCATGGCGAACTCGATGTGCGCCATGAAAGGAATTTTCGCCTTGCGGGACGCCTCCAGCAGCGGCAGCAGGTGCGGGCTGTCCGGTTCGATAACGGCTTGCCCGGCGCCGACCCCGGATTTGGCCGCATGCCACATGATGACCTCGGCCATGGCGCGATAGGGATAGGACTGCCACTCCTCGCGGAAGATCTGATCCGCGCCTTCCCTCGACTTCATCAAAGCCTTGGTTTTGGTCTTGGCTGCCGCCACGATCCGATCGGGATGCTTGCCGGCCAGGGCATGAATCTCGGACGAGGGTTGATCAAAGCGGGTGGACAGCAGTACGTAGGAAACGCCGCCCGAATCGAGCATCGGCACCAGCGATGACAAATCCGTATCTTCATCAACCTGGCTATGCACATCAACCATCGGCCCCAGCCAGCCTGTCATGCCGGTGTCGGCAGGCTTGATGATCGTCGGCCTTGCCGGCTGGCTCGTCACGGCCGTCTCCTGCGCCGACGCGGAAGTGCCGAATCCAGACCATGCGGCGATCAGGACCATCAGCCAGTGTTGCGTCAATCTGATGGGTGTTCTTGTCCTCATGCGTTGGCTCCATTTTCTCCAATGGGTTGACCATAACGCAATCCGCGGGGATGGGCGTCTGTTCAGGAACGATTCCTGTCGAGCAGACATAGAGCGGTTTAGCGAGCTTCGACGAGGAGGTCGGCAATGTACCTTTAGAAGTCGGGTGACATATCCATGAGCGATGACTGCAATCTAATCCTAAACCCGCCGCTCACTCACTCTGTGATCTTTGCCACCAGGAACAACAGCAGTGGGTTATCCGGGGATGCATCAAAGCCGAAGCTCCGGTAGTAACCTGCCACCTGTTCATCCAGCGCATCGACGAACAAACCAATCCCGCCTGCCTCGGCGTAAATGCGCTGCGCCCGTTTCAGGGCATCGACCAGTAGCAGCTCGCCAAGCCCCTTGCCCTGATGCTGTCTATCGACAGCCAACCGACCCAAGCGTACACCGGGAATGCGACGCGGCAGCTTCTTGCGCCAGGCTTCCGGCAGATGCCGGTTCTCTAGTTCTGCCAGCGTCAGTGTGTAATAGCCGCAGATGCGAGTTGGCACCTCCTCGCGAACGGCGACGAAGGTCTTCGACAGTCCCTTGTCCTGATGCTGACGGGCGACCTGCCGCAGCCAGTCGTTCAGTTCCTGGCGGCCACAGTCGAATCCCTGCCGGTCATGATCCCCAGCTAAAGCTCGTACCTGAATCATCTTGCTTCGCTTTCTGGTAGCGCTTCAGGGCGGCCTTCAGTTTGGCATTCGGCTTAGGCGGATTCTCCATAAGGTCGAGCAACCAGTTCCAGTCCCGCGGCGAGAGCCGAATGACTTCTTGCCGCTCGATGACTTCCTGTGCCTCTTTCAGCGCCGCTTGCACCAGAAACTGATTGACCGTGGCACCCGTCAGTTCGGCGGCACGGCACAAGGTTTCATAAACCTCGTGGGGTACGCGAGCACCGATGCGATCTTGCTTGGCAATGGCAGTTCCCATTTTTTACCTCCAACTTTGCCTGAGCGTTCAGTGTATCACTGTCGCCAATTTGGCGCCACCAATCATCGCATGCGCCGGAATGCTCATATTCCACAGCAAGCATTTCAATCTCGAAAGCCGAGAGTGACCAACTTGCTGCTCGAAGGACCGCAAAACTGAAGGCCTCCTTCGAGGGGAGTTACCCGTCGTTCAGTTCCGGGCATTTTTCGCCTTCGATATGGCCCCTGGGCGGTTGCGGCAAGCCAGCCAAGCGACGGACAACCTCGCCTTTGGCCCTATTTCGCTTCTACTTTATTTTTTTACTCGCCCTGCCTGTTGCGCCCCGTACCGTTTTTGGATCCGCCATCGTGCCCCGGCAGTCCTCGGCGCCGCAAGCGCATGCCCAATCCGAATACGCGTCCCGCCTCGACCTGATGTCCAGGCAGTAGTCCCACACCAGTTCCTCGCCGCTCATCACGTCCTTCAAGGCATACAGCCATGCCCTCGGCCGCCCCCGACCCTCCTCCTCCAACAACTCGCAGTTGGGTAGGCATCCGTGGTTGGCCAGTGCGGCCCAGCCGGTTCCGTCTATTCCCGAGCCATCCGACAGGCGCAGGAATTTGGTGATCCCGTCGTCTCCCAACTCCGGCCGATCTCCTTTTTCGTAGCGCTTCCCCTTGTATTCGATCAGCTTCTCTCCAGCTTCCAAATCTCTTGTGGCGAACAATCCCACGCCGTGAAGCGGACTTCTTCTCGCAACAACCTTTGACACCATTCCCTACTCTCCCGTCGCAATACCACATCGCTCAAAACCGGCCTCGACCGCGTCGTGACTCTCCCCAAGTCAGCCACAACAAAATGGTAGTTGAATCGCTGCGGAATCGCCAGACAAACGAAAGCCTCAAATCAAGGCTGCTCGGGTGGCGCCATGAACAGCAGGCGTTGGGTGGAAGTTTTTTGCAGTGAAGTCGTCATGCACGTGGCAAACAGTGGCCATCCGGAACCGGAAGTCTCCCATCGCTTGCCCGCTAGGTGCATCGTCACCGTTTGACGGGCGCCAAATCCCCATCGACCGCGGCCGCCGCAGAGTCATGATGCGAGACGGTGAGCTACGGCTCCTTCGGCTTCACCAACTCCGGATACTCCTGCGCCAGGGTTTCGCCGTCAGCGCGCCAGGCATGGCAGTGATTGACGAAGCCGAGCGTGCTTTTGTCGGGCCAGCCGCGCGGGTCGGCGCTGACTGCCATCTGCCGCGCAATGCGGTCGGGCCATGAAGCTTGCATATAGGTGTTGGCGGCCTGCGCCACCAGTTCGGTGACATGGGTGCAGCCTTGCACGCCACCGAGCAGCTGCTTCATCTTTTGCGTGAATCCGGGCCCGATGCGCAGTCCGATCAGTCCGCGATAGGCGTCGTCGGTGCCGCCGCACATGGCCCAGGGCGCCTGCCCGGTTTCGGCCTTGACATCGTGAATCGTGTAGTCGCCGTCGATGGTCAGCGTCACCGTCATGCGATGCATGAACTCATCCACCTTCACCGAAGGACGCGAACGGAAAGCGACTTCCTGTCCCTTCTGGTCGGACAGCGTGGCTTCGATGTCGAGCAAGCCGTCCTTTCGATGGAAAGCGCGGCAAATGATCTGCCGGGTATGGATGAGTTTGCGTTGAGGGTCTGTGGACATGTTCTATCTCGCTAAAAATGGCGTGCAGCGACGTCCCGGCCGGCGGGGACGCCGTATCGCCATCCGCAGCGGCGAGAAGAGCGTAGTTTGCTCGACCGCCTTGCTGCGCAGGGGCTTTATCAGCGCCGACTTTTCGGGCGTCATCGGGCGGGAGCCGCGAACGCGCCGGAGGTACCCGCTGCGGTGGATTTTTCGAGTGCTTCGCGCAGCGCCTGAAACGGCAGCAGCACGCATTTGTGTCGGCTGGGGTGGGCCCGCGCCGGTTCGAACATCGCCAGCTCCGGCCAATGCGCGGCAAGGGATGCGGGAAGCGGGCTGCCGTTTTCGAGCATGGCTTGCAGCGCCTGGGTGACGGCGACGATACCGGCGTGATCCTGCCCCGGCGCGTGCATGCCGATCGACGAGGCGGCGGCACGACAGAGCAGGCAGCCCCTGGTCTCATGCGCGACGGCGCTGATCGTGTCGGCGGCAAGTGCCACCTGCATGCGCACGCGGTCGCCGCACAGCCGGTTGTCCAGCCTGGCTTCGCCCGCCGCCTGCGCTAGTTGCCCGTGGCCGTGCGCGGCCTGGGCGAACTGTTTGATCGCCTCCTGGTAGAGCGAGTCGCCCGCGCTCATGTCAATTCCCGCCGCGCCGCGTCGAGCGCCGACAGCAGGGCCTCGATATCGGCCGCGTCGTTGTAGAGCGCGATGCTGGCACGGCTGCAACTTTCCACGCCCAGCGCCGCCAGCAGCGGCTGGGCGCAGTGATGGCCGCCGCGCAATGCCAGGCCGTGCGTGTCGAGCACCTGGCAGATGTCGTGCGGATGCAGGCCGGGCATCTCGAATGAGATTATCGGCGCACGCGACACGGCGGCATCGGGCCCGAGCAGGCGCAGATCCGAAATCGCGCGCAGGCCTTCGATCAGTTGCCGGCACAGGCTGTCTTCGCGGGCATGAATCTGCGGCCAGGGCAGGCCCAGCATCCATTCGAGCGCCGCCGCGAGGCCGATGGCCTGGGCGATGGGCGGCGTTCCGGCTTCGAAGCGTTGCGGCGGCGGCGCCCAGGTGGAGAGTGCCGGCGTGACCCCGCCGATCATGCCGCCGCCGCCGAGAAACGGCGGCATCGCGGCGAGCAGTTCGTGGCGGCCCCAGAGCACGCCGATGCCGCCCGGGCCGAAGCACTTGTGGCCGGAGAAGGCGTAGAAATCCACGCCCAGCGCACGCACGTCCTGCGGTCCATGCTGCACCGCCTGCGCGCCGTCGAGCAAAACCCTGGCCCCGGCCTGGCGCGCGGCGGCGACCACGGCGGCGACATCGGTGCGGGCGCCGGTCACGTTCGAGCAATGCGTCAGCGCCAGCAGACGGCAGCGGCTGCCCATCAGTTCCGGCAGGCGCGCCAGATCGAGCTGCCCGTCGGCGCGCACCGGTATCAAGGCCAGCTCGATCCCGATGCGGTCGCGCAGCATCTGCCAGGGCACGAAATTGCTGTGATGTTCTGCCACCGAAATCAGCACCCGGTCGCCCGCCTGCAAGGTATTGCCGAAGGCATGCGCCACCAGATTCAGCGACGCGGTGGCGCCCGAGGTAAACACGATCTCGTCGGCCGACGTGGCGTTGAGAAAACGCGCCGTGGTGCGACGTGCATTTTCAAAAGCCAGATCGGCGGCTTCGGCCAGCCGATAGGTGCCGCGTGCGACATTGGCCCGACTGGTGGTTTCGTGGTGCAGCACGGCATCCAGCGCCGAGCGATGGATTTGCGAAGTGGCGGCGCTGTCCAGATAGTGCAGTTCGGGTGCCGCCGCCAGCAGCGGAAATTCCGCGCGCAGCGTGTTGGCGTCGCCGCATCCTGTCAGTAGCGTCGACGCGCCCATGGCGACTCGCCGATCGCCGCCAGGGCCTCGGGCGTATCGACGTCGGCAAAGATGGCGTCATCGTCGAAGTCGACACCGGTGATCTGCGCGGCGTGGCGTTGCAGAAGCTCGCGCGCGCCGACGTCGCCCTGCACGCCGAGCATTTCGGCGAAGTAGCGGCGCGGCCAGAGGATGGGGTTGCCGCGCCGCCCGTCTTTCATCGGCACGATGATCGCGGGCCGTTGCGGATCGAAGGCTGCCAGCAGGCGGTCGATATGGCCGCCGTCGACACGCGGCATGTCGGCCAGCAACACCACCACCGCATCGACTTCGGGCGCCAGCGCCTCGATGCCGGCGCGCAGGGACGATGCCATGCCCGTTGCATGATGCGGATTGTGCGTGAACTCGACCTCGAGACCGGCGAGGCTGGCTTCAAGGCTGACGGCCGCCGCGCCGGTGACCACGCGCACCAAATTGCAGCGCGAAGCCAGAGCCGCGTTCGCCACGCGCCGCAGCATCGGCACGCCGCCCACCGGCCGCAGCAGCTTGTTGTCGCCGCCCATACGACTGCCGCTGCCTGCCGCCAGAATCAGGGCCGCGACCTTGCGGCCGGCCGGCGCCTTGGCATCATCCGGCTGCGCCGCCGTTTCGTCGTCGGCTTCCACCGGACTGCGGATCAGCCCGCCGACACCCATGGCCATGATCTGCTCGCCCGCCATCGGCAATCCGGCCAGCATGCGTTGCAGGACCCAGTCGAGGCCATTGCTGCGCCGCGAGCGCGCGCAGCCGGGCAGGATGATCACCGGCACCGCGCCGATTTGCGCCAGCAACAACATGTTGCCCGGCTCTACCGGCATGCCGAAATGCATGATTGTTCCGCCCGCCGCGACGATGCCGGCGGGTACGGTATCGGCCCGGTCCTTGGGCACCGTGGTGCCGGCGATCAGGATCAGCGAGCAGCCCGCCGCGAGGGCTTCGCGCAAGGCGCTGGCGACGGCGTCGCTGTTGTGCGCGCAGCGCTGCACCAGCCCCAGATGGCTGCCCAGATCTTGCAGACGGCGGCGACTGCTATTCACCGCCGTGACGTAGTTGCGCTGCGGATCACCGGGCTGCTCGGTGACGATCAGCGCCGCGCGCTGCGGCCGGAAGGGCAGCATGGCCAGTGCGGCCCCCTGCCCGTCTTGAACTGCCGCCTGCAACGCGCAGGCGTCGACCAGCTGGCGCTTCACCGCCAGCGGAATGATCTTGACCGTGGCGATCACGGCGCCGGCCCGGACCATTGTCAGGGGTGGCAAGGTGGCAAGCGTCACCGACTCATCGAGGCGATTGACGGCATCGATGATCGCGGCATTGACGCGGAGCAGGCCGCGCTCGCTGGCGTAGAGATTGCAGCGCCCGGCCTGCGGTGCGCGCGTGGCTGTTCCGGGGCCGCGCAGTGCGGCGGCAAGCATGCCGGCGGCGGCGTTTTCATCGACATCGTCGGCCTCCAGCCGTGCCCCCGTGACGCGCTGAATACCTGCCGCGCCAAGCGCCGAAAAGTCGGCGCTGGTGAGACGGCGACCTTTCTTCAATATACCGTCGGGCAGGCGCAGGCTGTGCGCCAGCAGCAGCCCGTCGCACTCGGCCAGGGGAAATTCGCCGAAGATCATGCGCGCGTTGCCGCGCCGCTTGCCGCATGTTCGCCGCGATAGCGCACCTGGATCAGCTCGGCGAGGATGGATACCGCGATTTCGGCCGGCGCGCGACCGCCCAGATCGATGCCGATCGGCGAATGAATGCGTCCGGTGAGCTCACCCAGGCCGGCGGCACGCAGTCGTTCCAGGCGTTTCTCATGGGTGCGCCGACTGCCCAGCGCGCCGATGTAAAAAACCGTGCTCGGCAGCGCCAGTTCGAGTGCCGGATCGTCAAGCTTGGGATCGTGCGAAAGCGCCACCAGCGCCGTGGCCGCATCGAGACCGAGACGCGTCAGGGCTTCGTCGGGCCACTCGTCGGTCAGTTTCACGCCGGGAAAACGCTCGGGCGAGGCGAAGGCGCCACGCGGGTCGATGACGATGACTTCATAGCCGGCGCTCGCCGCCATCGGCGCCAGGGCCTGGGCGATATGCACGGCGCCGACGATCAAAAGGCGCGGCGACGGCACATAGGCCCGAGCAAACAAGCCTTCGTCGCAGTTCAGGCGCGTGCTGCGCCCGGAACTCAGCAGGCTTCGGGCTTCCGCCGCCTGTACCGCCGGCAGCGACAAACTACCTGCGGCCGTTGCGGCATCCAGCAGGCACTGCGCGCCATCGGCGAGACGCGTGACCAGCACCAGCGGCTGGCGCGCACGCCTTGCGGCAGTGATACGGTCGAGAATGGCGGCTTTCATTCGACCGGCTCGACGAACACCTGCACCCGCCCGCCGCAGGCCAATCCAACCTGCCAGGCCTGTTCGTCGCTGACGCCGAACTCCAGCATCCGCGCCTGGCCGCTGACCATGACCTGTTCTGCGGCCTCGATCACCGCGCCTTCGATGCAGCCGCCGGACACCGAGCCGACGAAATGGCCGTCGGCATCGACCGCCAGATGGCTGCCTGCCGGACGCGGCGACGAACCCCAGGTGCTGACAACCGTGGCGAGCGCCGCGGATTTGCCCGCCGCCCGCCACTGACGCAGGGTTTCAAACAGGGAATCGTTGTCTGTATTCATTTGTACTCTCAAGCCCTCGCATGAGCGACACTAGCGGCATCCGGTCACAGCTTCGACCGGACACGCAGATTGTGCCGGAATGTCGTCAGCCCGATGTATCGATCTGCCCATTGCCGCGGAGCACCATCGCTTCCATCGGCGCTGCCGGCAAAAAACCCTATCAAAGAGATTGACATCACATCCTCAGTTTGCATACAGTGTACTGTATCCCGTATTAGACTTTCGGGTCGAGAGCGATACCGCCTTTCATCCGCCCTCGAGCCATCCTGATTCAGGATTAAAAATGTAGTTGCATTGCAGGCAAACGCAAGCGTCATTACTTGGTCGCAACTATTGTTGCGGCGGGGAAAACAAGATTGTGTAGTCCAATACAATTATCAAGGAGACGAGAAATGACACAGACCCGCATCATGCTGGATGAGAGCGAGATACCCACCCATTGGTACAACGTGGTGGCCGACATGCCCAATCCCCCGCTGCCGCCGCTGGCACCCGACGGCAATCCGGTGACACCGGAGCAGATGCTGGCGATCTTCCCGGGAAATCTTCTCGAGCAGGAAATGAGTGCCGAGCGCTGGATTGCCATTCCGGAAGAGGTTCGTGAAATCTTCAAACTGTGGCGTCCGACGCCCCTGATGCGCGCACACCGTCTGGAAAAAATGCTCGGCACACCGGCCAAGATTTTCTACAAGTACGAGGGCGTCAGCCCCTCCGGTTCGCACAAGACCAACACCTCGGTACCGCAGGCCTACTACAACAAACAGGCCGGCTTTTCGCGCCTGACGACGGAGACCGGCGCCGGCCAGTGGGGTTCCGCGTTGTCGTTTGCCGGACAGTTGTTCGACATCGAAGTACGCATCTACATGGTGAAGATCAGCTACGAGCAGAAACCCTATCGTCGCTCAATGATGCAGACCTGGGGTGGCAATGTTTTCCCCAGCCCGACCGACATGACCGAAGCCGGTCGCAAGGCACTGGCCGAAGACCCGAACAATCAGGGCAGCCTCGGCCTGGCGATTTCCGAAGCTGTTGAAGAAGCCGCCTCGCGCAAGGACACAAACTATGCGCTGGGCTCGGTGCTCAACCACGTTCTGCTGCACCAGACCATCATTGGCCAGGAAGCCAAGGCGCAGCTGGCCAAGGTTGGCGAGTATCCCGACATGGTGTTTGCACCCTGCGGCGGCGGCTCGAACTTTGCCGGCATTGCCTTCCCCTTCCTCGCCGACAAGGCGGCGGGCAAAAAGGTCCGCTTGGTCGGTGTCGAACCGACCTCCTGCCCGTCGATGACCAAGGGCGTGTATGCCTACGACTACGGCGACGTCTCCGGCTACACCCCACTGATGAAGATGTACACCCTGGGCCACAACTTCATGCCTCCCGGCATCCACGCTGGCGGCCTGCGCTATCACGGCGAATCGCCGCTGGTCTCGCAGCTGTACCACGAGAAGCTGATCGAAGCCGTTGCCGTGCCGCAGGTAGCGACCTTTGCCGCCGGCGTGATGTTCGCCAAGGCCGAAGGCATCATTCCGGCGCCGGAATCCTGCCACGGGATTCGTGCGGTGATCGACGAAGCGATGCGCTGCAAGGAATCGGGCGAGCCGAAGACCCTGCTGTTCTGCCTCTCCGGCCACGGCCACTTCGACATGGCCTCCTACGACCGTTATCTGTCGGGCCAACTGGAAGACTTCGATTATCCGAAGGAATTGGTGGACGAGGCGCTCAAAGGACTGCCCCAGGTCGACTGGCCGCCAAAGGCCGCCTGAACCCTCGAAGCAATTGAAAGCAGGTCAAAAAGGAAGAGAGCGCGAGCTCTCTTCCTTTTCCTTTTTGGACGATCCGATACATGCAATCGACCATCAGCCGCGCCGCGCATAGTGCCATCGGTCTGCCCCTGATCGTGAAACTGGTGGTCCAAGTTCGGCCAAAAGCGGTCAGTGACGATTCTTCTCCACAACGGTCATTCCCCATGGCATAGACATATACCCATTCGCGAATCGAAGGCTGTTGCATGCGCGCCATCGATTGACCAGTCTGCACATCTTTCATTGATCAGGGGCTACCTTGCGCAAACTCCCGTCCAGACCGGAAAGTAGTCGGGGCCAATGTGGTCAGTTCAAGGCTCGCACGATGGGCAATTAGGCGTACGCACAAACACCATGTTGCAGCGAGTTAAGTCGAGGAAAGGCAATCATTTTCGGTACTCGGGCCCAGCCTATCTTTTCAAATATTGATTGTTAATTTGATGAACGCCAGGTAGGTGTTGACAATATAAAACGATATAACTACTATCCTCGTTATGAAAAAGAACTACGGAAGAGCAATTCCATCTCAGTGGCGAGAGATGTCCAAGGTGTTTGTGGCCTTGGGCGACGAGCATCGCCAACGCATTCTGTTGTTATTTGAACCTGGCGAACACCTCAATGTGGGGCAGATCGCCGAGGTTTCTACTTTGGCGCGCTCGACCGTATCCCATCACCTAAAAGTTTTACGTGATGCCGGCGTGCTTCAGTCGAAAAAGATTGGCAAGGAAGTCTGGTTCTGGATTGATCGGGACTGGCTGCTGACAGTCTTTGGAAATGTCGCTGACTACATCATGGAATCGACGTAGTTTTTTTGCTGTATATATCGAAAGAGGCAGTTACATCAGTATGACAATAGTAATAGGTTTACACCTGCAAATCACTACTGCACAACCCATCCTTGAAAGGAAACCTTCATGAAGTCACTGCGTATTGTCTCGCTGATAGTCTCAATCACCTTGCTTCCCGGCTTTGTGCATGCCCAGAACGCTTCCAACGCCTCAGTCAATGCGTCTGCAGGGGTATCCCAAGCCACTGGTAGCGTTGTTGGTGGGGCAGTATCGGTATTGGCCGTCGCTGCCTCTCTGACGGTCATGGCTGTCGAGAAAGCGGGAGAGTCCATCGTGCTCGTACTCAAGGACATGTCCACCGGTGCCACTGTGTCCATCAAAACAACTGCCAAGGCACTTGGCAACGTATCGATGACTGCGGGAACGGTGCTTGCCGTTACCGCCAGCGCTGCCGGCTACTCCGTCTATCAGGCCAGTCGTCTGATCGCGTTCATTCCGAACGAGATCGGCAAAAGCCTTGTGCATCATTCGAAAGTCGCCAAATGAAACACCTGATGGCCGCACTTTTCCTGCTCATCGCCTTGCCGGCATTCGCCGGCCAGTCGTGTGAGGAGCAGGACCCGACTCCGGACAGCTTGCGGAAAAGCTTCGAACTGGGGTTGGCCACGCGCAAGGCTCTCGACGATTCCGGCGCACAAGTGGTGATTCTTGCTCGCTCCGGGCAAGATCTGTCTAAGTACGGGCTTTCATGGTCGCATGCTGGCCTCATCTGGCGGGATCATCCGGCAGGACGCTGGATCGCCGTGCACCTGCTGAACGACTGTGGCAGCGATCAATCCGCCCTGTACAACGAAGGACTGGCCAACTTCTTTGCCGACACACCGCTGCGATGGGAAGGGCTGGTGATCATTCCTGACGCTGAAATGCAATCAAAACTGTCGGCCGCGCTTGCCAGCGACATTCCCGTACGCCTGCATAAACCGGCGTACAACATGGTGGCCTATCCATTTTCCACGCGATACCAGAACTCGAACCAGTGGGTGCTGGAACTGATTGCCGCATCGACATCCGGAACCGAGAATCGAGAGCAGGCACAACACTGGCTGCTGGCCAACGGATACCACCCGAGCCAACTCAAGATTTCAGCATTAACGCGACTAGGCGGGCGCATGTTTCGCGCCAACGTGGCCTTTGATGACCATCCCTCGGCACAGCGATGGGCGGATCGCATCGATACCGTCACGGTCGAGTCGATTGAAGCCTTTTTGCTTGCGCGCGGAGCAAAACGCCTTCGCGTCGGCCTCTGATCCCAGGAGTCACCCATGAGCTCGCAATCCGGATTGCTGCGCACCCGCCGCTTTGCTCCGCTGTTCCATACCCAGCTGCTTGGAGCGTTGAACGACAACGTATTGAAAAACGCGATGGTGGTACTGCTAACCTTCCAGGCCGCCAGCTGGACAACACTTCAGCCGGGAATGTTGGCGAATCTGGCAGCAGGCATATTCATCCTGCCATTCTTTCTGTTTTCCGCCACCGCTGGCCAGCTGGCCGACAAACACGACAAAGCACTCCTGGCGCGTTTCTCGAAAATGCTGGAAATCGGCATTGTGCTAATTGCCGGTGCCGGTTTTGCACTTCACAGTATTGAGGTTCTGTTTGCCAGCCTGTTTCTGATGGGCTTGCAGTCGACGCTCTTCGGCCCGGTCAAGTACGCAATCTTGCCCCAACACCTCAAGAGCGAGGAACTGGTCGGCGGCAACGCTTTGATCGAAGCGGGCACCTTTGTCGCCATTTTGGTCGGGACACTACTTGGCGGTCTGCTGGCCGGCGCCGCCGGCGGCACAACATGGATTACAGCCACAGGTCTGGTCATCGCCATCGTTGGCTATCTGGCGTCCCGGGCAATTCCGGTTGCCGCGCCACCAGCGCCGACACTCAACGTCAGCTTCAATCCATTCACGGAGACCTGGCGCAACATTCAATTCGCCCGGAGCAATCAAACCGTATTCCTGTCCATCATGGGGATCTCCTGGTTCTGGTTGTTCGGCGCCTTGTTTCTTGCCCAGTTTCCAGCCTATACCAAGGACATCCTGGGCGGCAGCGAAACCGCTGTGACCCTACTACTGGCCACATTTACTTTCGGTATCGGCGTCGGATCACTCTTGTGCGAGAAGCTCTCCGCCGGCCGTGTTGAGCTGGGTCTGGTACCCCTGGGTTCGATCGGCATGACGGTATTCGCGCTGGATCTGGCATTTGCTTCCCCCGGAACACCTTCACTGGAGCCATTGGGCGCACTGGCACTACTGAACGTGGGTACGACCTGGCGCGTCTTGATTGATCTCACACTGATTGGCACGTTCGGCGGATTCTTCATCGTCCCCCTGTATGCCTTGGTTCAACAACGCTCAAACTCGGAACATCGCGCGCGCATCATTGCCGCCAACAACATCCTGAATGCGTTGTTCATGGTGGTAGGCGCCGCAGGTGCTGCCGGGCTGCTGGCCGCCGGCCTGAGCATTCCGATGCTGTTTGCGGTGGCCGCCCTGTGCAATGCCGCAGTGGCCGTCTTCATTTACGGACTGGTGCCCGAGTTCCTGCTACGGTTTATCGTCTGGGTACTGATCCACTCGGCGTATCGCCTGCGAGTGCAAGGAATGGACAGCATCCCCGAAACCGGGCCGGCGATTATTGTCTGCAACCATGTCAGCTTTGTCGATGCACTGGTTGTTACAGCCGCTTGTCGTCGCCCCATCCGCTTCATCATGGACCACAACATCTTCAAATGGCCCGTTATGGGTTTCGTATTTCGCACCAGCAAGGCCATCCCCATTGCGCCAGCGAAAGAGGATCCAGTAATGATGGAGTGCGCTTTTGATACTGCGGCGCAAGCACTAAAGGAGGGCGACCTGGTTGGCATCTTCCCCGAAGGTCGCATCACCGATACCGGGGAAATGTATCCGTTCCGCCCGGGATACATGCGCATCCTGGAGCGCATCGACACTCCTGTTCCCATCGTTCCAATGGCACTGCAAGGGCTATGGGGAAGTTTCTTTTCCCGTAAAGACGGACCGGCCATGACCAAACCATTGCGACGCGGACTGCTTTCCAGAATTGGACTGGCTATCGGAGCACCGCTTGCCGAAAGCGCGACTCCGGACGAACTTCAGCAGACTGTATTGGCGCTGCGGGGCGACACGCGCTAACCGACCAACTAAGCCCGGATCACTTAAAGGAGTACACGGATGACAACGCAAGCCAGCACAAACGAAAGCATCACCCAATTGACTCCACCGGAGCGAATTGCCGAGGTAGAACCCGCCGCCGCAAAGCAGATGGTGTCGCTAGGCGATCAGCAATGCCAGGCTGTTGATGACCAGGTTGAACGATTCATTGCCCAACTCCTGGGCGAGGATATTCAGTCTGATGCATTCAAGGCAAAACTCGATTCCGCGTTCCGACTTGGACGGGAAGAAATCTCGATCGCGGCCGGGCTCATGAGTAGCCACTTTATGCAGCAACGAATGATCGGAGTGGAGAATTCGCCAGCTTTTGTGGCAATCGGCGAAATGCGCAAGCATCTGGATGACCTCAATCCAGGCAAGCAGGGCGACTTGCTGGCGCCAAACAAGATCCTTGGGTTCATTCCGTTCGGTAATCGCCTGAAGGCCTATTTCAGGCGTTTCCAAAGTGCGGGCGTCCAAATGCAAACAGCGCTGCAGCAGGTGTATAGCGCGCGCGACGACATGCAAAAGGACGCTATCGGAATTGATGCTGCGCGAGCCCGTCTCTGGGAAGCCATGCAAAAACTGACGGGGGCGATTCGGTTCGCCGAGCAGCTTGATCAACGCCTCGCCGAAAAAGTGTCCGCCCTCAAGGCCACCGACGCCGACAGGGCAAAAGCGCTCGAGCAGGAAGTTCAATACTATGCTCGGCAAAACCTCCAGGACATGCTGACGCAGCAGGCAGTATGCGTCAATGGCTATCTGGCTCTGGACATGCTGAAGAAGACGTCACGCGAGATGATCGTCGGCTGCGATCGCGTGGCAACGACCGGCATGTCGGCACTTTCCGTAGCGCAGGTTGTAGCGCGCGCAACTGGAAATCAGATCGAAGTGATGAACATGCTTTCCGGCGTGAATAGCGCGATCGAGAACTTGATCGCTGAATCGGGTAAGCAGCTCAACAACCACGTTGAACGTGTCGCCCAGTTCGGCAGCAATCCATTGCTCGGCATCGAAAAAATGAAGGAGATGTTTGATTTGACCTTCAAGGCGATGGATACGCTCGACACCTTCCGCACCAAGGCGGTGGAGGTAATGGGGCAGAACAATACCGCCATCCAGGAACAGTTGAAACGAGCGGATTCCTATCTAGACAAGGTACGCCAGGACAAGCTGGCCGTACTTTCAGATCCCGTCTTGGCTGGGCCGGTTCAGCTCTAACCGCACCATAACTTTCACCACAACAGGAGATCCACCATGAAGCAATATTATGTTCGCCGCGACACCGCCAGTTGGAATATGCAGGTGTGGCTATCCTTCGGCCTGGCTATGCTGGCCTGCTTGATCGGCGTTTGGCATATGCCCAGCGAAGGCCTTGATCGCGCCTTTCTGGCGATCGGATTCCTATTTTGCCTGTTCGCTACACTTGCGCTTTCCAAGCTGGTTCGCGACAACCGGGATGAAAAGGTTGATACTGGATCGTGGGTGATGACGGTATGGGTTGCTTTTTTTTCATCGGTAGCTATGACCTCATGGGGGTTGCTCCGGATGAATATCGGCGATTGGGAGAAGGGCTTCATGGTGGTCAGCTGGCTATTCCTTGTCAGCGCAGCTTTTACGCTGGCCAAGACGCTTCGGGACAAGCAAGAAGCGGATTACATGGAAGCGGCTGCCAACGCACAAGGCTCCGAGCCGGCCGTTGCGGCTAGCGAGTAGCTACTGCGCATGCCGCCAAAAAATACAGGATGGGTGAGTGGGAAATTGCCGGCAAAATTGCCGCAACCCCAGTCACCCATTGCCGGCGGCCCGCAGTCGCGCAAACGCATTGATCGCTTGAAGCAGAAGCAAATTGCCGGACCACCCCTTGCGGAAACCCTTCGCCAACAAAATCCGGACAAATCGCTTGTTGGCGCTAGGCAGTACCTGATCGCTATCGCACTTGCCGTCAGCGCTGCATTGGTCGTGACCGGGACCATCGCCAGTAGCCTCTTCTGGATATTTGCCGGAACTGGATCTGGGTTGATCGCTCTCGTTGTATTTCTTACCCGTCCACGAACCACGAATTCATACGAACTCAAGCTCGTTGTTGATGCCGAAGAATTGGATCGCCTCCTGACTCAGCACGCGACATCGCTTCCGGCGGAAGCCGTCACGCTCATCGCCACAATCAAGGAGTCGCTTGCCCTGGTTCTGGCCGGGACACCACCGATTGACGATGCGCTGTTTGCGCGCGAAATGGTCGCCAGATACATTCCGGATGCGTGTCGGCATTACGCCGACCTGAAGACAGCTACGCGCACGCTCATTCAGTTATCAACAGATCGAACAGCCGAAGATTCACTGCTGGAACAGCTGAGGATAATGAACACTCGATTGACCGGAATTCTCGAAGTGGTCATTGCGGAAAAAGCAGAGAAGCTGAAACATCACGAGAAATTCATTCGAATGAAAATCTAAGGTTGCAACGGAGAAGATATTGAAAACTGGACATATCGCAATCGCCGCCATGGCGATCGCCCTTCTCTCAGGGTGCGCCAACGACCTGATTGTTGATCTTGGCAAGGGAGACGCCATCAGGCTCGTCGGCCAGGCCGACAATTATGACTGCAAGGACCCAGCGTATGCCAAGGTGAACAAGGTAGAAACCTTCCACATGGTGTTTTATGATGGCAGCACCAAGACCCTGTGCAGGGATGCGGATGCGGCGCCAAGACCCATGAAAGCGCCGCCAGCACCAATGGCCCCTGCCGCTGGATCCATTCAGACGAGGCCGCTGCCGCCAGGATCGGCTGCAGCCATATCTAATGGCGGCATCGATAACCGCTGATATGTGGTGCGCACGACTTGGGCTTTTTATCATGCTGCTTCCAATATTTCAGGCAGCACCCTCATATGCCGGCAGCACCACACCGGCGCGGGAGCGACTTCAGTCCTGCAACCCGGCTTTCGTGCTTGCCGCCGCCGAGGAGATCATTCGCGCGCAAGAGACGCTCAAAGAGCCCCTGGAATTGTTTTCACCGGCCGCAGTTCTTTTCCAGCAAGGAAAGAAGGACGAGGCGGTGTTCTGGTTCTACGCAGCACAGTTGCGCACAAGGTACCAACTGGCTTTCGAGAAAGGCGATCGTGGGCAACTTCTTACGATCATGATGATGACGATCGGCGTTCCGATCAACAATTACGCATTCCAGGACACGGCGAACTTTCTCCGCATTCTTGATCGCGTGCTCGAATGGGATCGGACAACACCAAACCCGTTCCGCGACCAACCCAAATCCGAATTAGCAAATCAGCAGGTGGAAAAAATATACTCCGGGTTGACCGACCTGAAAGCCAAGCTGATTGCCGAGAAAGCGGATATTGAAGGGAAGGCCCGCCAGGCGGCGCCTGAAATTGAGCAGGCCTACAGCCTGAAGGGCAATCGGGCATGCCGGGATATTCAGCCAATGGTCGACGCCTGCAGCTTCCCCGGCTTAAGCTTGCCGCCGGATGTTGCTGTATTTGCTGCCGGGGCCTACGCCGGCCGACCGATTTCCTTCCAAATCGATCAAAGCGGGAGCGCAAGCACCCAGATCGATGTGACGGTCAACGCCCCAGGGAAGCCGGTCGTTTTAATCCTTGGCGCCTATTCGCCAGCAATCTGGAGCATTAACTGGACTGAGCGCACGAAGATCATCGCTGTGCTGGTTGGCGGATATCACCGACAACTCGTTGCCGGCCTTGAGAGCGGTGTGCCTACCCTGATCAGCACCTACGACAATAAAGGGCCTTGCGGCGGATTCTATGTGGAGCCACATACGACACGAGAAGATGTAAGCCAACTTTCGTCTCGCGCATTTAATCGCCCAGTGGATAATCTTTTCCATGCTGAAAATGGAAGGGTGGTGGTTGGCGATCCCGTACCCACGGATATCAAGCTGATTTCGTCACCGGATACCACACCCGAGTCCTACTATGACAAGAACGCTCCCTTGGCCGGGCTTGCGGGAATCGAAGATGCTATCAGCAAGGGGTTTCTGCGAAACGCAACATTGGCTGACCTCGACGCCTGGTACGCTGCCATTGATAAAGCGTTTCCTCCAACAGTCAACCAGGGACCACCAAAGCCGCGGATGAGCTCAACATTCAGGAAGTACGTAGTCCTCAAGCCATTCACATACCCGGCTGGTCTGTATGGCGGGAACTCGGGTGACTTCCTGATCCCGAAAGGCGTACCCAAACCAGATGGCAATCCCGGGCACTCGACCACCTATGATCTTAATGGGCCGAGCTGCCAGGGCCCATCCTGCACAACTCGCTGATCAGTTACATTTGCCATCCGGAGATCGCCATGAATCAACGCGCCCATCCGCTCATGCTGCTTGGCATCGTTTTGACCGCTTTGGTCTGCTTTGGATGTGTCTCACAGCCGGTGCCACCGACGACCTGGCGAACTACACTGGTCACGGCGACAGGCAGCAATGTGCCAGGTAACATTCAGGGAATCGGAAACCGCTTTACGCGCTTTACGTTCAACGGGAAAATTCACGCCCATGCCACATTAGTGGCGGACGACCCCGTTACCCCTTCAACATCCACTTATACGATGAAATGGTTCAATGAAACCAGGCTTGCTCACCAGCGTTCCGCTGAATACACAGTAAGCATGTCACCCTACTATTTGGTTCACGCCGCACCGGGCAGCGTGCTTGGCCCAGGCTCGTGCCATGTCGAACTTCACTCAGCGAATGGGTTGCTGGCTACCCGTGAATTTTTGGTGGTCGAGCGTTGAGGACCATAGTCCGGCGTGCCCGATCCTTACGTCGGACGTTGCTTGGAAATGCGATGACCCGGTGGTGAAGTCATACGCTGAACGTCTGCAATGGAGCAGCCGCCATGTCCGATTAGGGCACATATGAGCCGCCGGCGGTTTCATGCGTGGATACGGAATTCCAACGAATCCCAAGTGTCACTGCATGCTAATTCGATATCAAATTTGAACCCGGATGCCTTTCCTGAGTTTGCGCTCAGGCAAGGCAATGCAGCCGCTGGTGGGATATCATCCAGACGGTCAAATTATCGTCGGAGAAATGATCAATGAACGCATCCCCATTTGAATGTGACAAGCTGATTCGCTTCCATCACTGCGACCCGGCCGGGATCGTTTTCTACCCGCAATACTTCGTGCTCTTCAACGAACTCGTCGAGGACTGGTTCAACCAGGGCCTGGGCATCGACTTCGCCAAGTTCCATGTCGAGGACGGGATGGGCGTGCCGATGGGCACCATCACCTGCCGCTTCCTTTCGCCGAGCAAGGTCGGCGAAATGCTGCGCCTGGCGCTTTCGGTTAACCGCATCGGCAAGAGTTCGGTGGAACTGAACGTCACCGGCACGTCGGACGGCGTAGTGCGGGTTCAGGCCACGCTCACTGTCGTTGTTGCCTCGCTGAAAAACCACCGCTCGGTGCCGATTTCCGAAGACCTGCGATCCCGCCTGGAACGCTACGTGGTATCGCCGCCGCGGTGAGGTCCTTTTTCGGCAAGTTCCTGCAGCGCGCGCTGAAATTCGGCGATTGATTCGGCGGTGATTTCCTCGCCGCATTCGTAGCAATAGGCCTTGCCCTTGAGCCGATCGACCCAGCGGCAACCGCAGTGATCGCAGGCGAGTTCGGGTGCGCCGTGGGGATTGTAGAAAATCACCGGCAGGCGCCGAGAAAGGCCAGGCCGAGCGATTCGAGAAAATCCTCGTAGCCGGCGTCCTGCAGCTGGGCCTTGTTCTTGAATACGAAGAACATGATGTTGCCGCGCCGGATCAGGCGCTTGATGGTTTTC
>JAIPCT010000009.1 GCA_021738065.1 Burkholderiaceae bacterium | reverse complement strand
GCCGGGTTCAGCCAGTCACGCGACGGACCGCCGCTCTTGAGGCTGACGATCTCAATCCTTTGTCCATTTTGCAAAGCCGTGTTGAGCGGCGCCATGTGGCCATCGATCTTAGCGCCGCGGCAGCGGTGGCCGAGATCCGTATGCAAACGATAGGCGAAATCCAGTGCCGTGGCGCCGCGCGGCAGGTCGATCACCTTGTCTTGCGGTGTCAGCACGTAAATCGTGTCGTCCAGCGCGGCGCGCTTGAACTGCTGCACCCATTCGCTGGAATCGGCAATTTCGTCGCGCCATGACAAAAGCTGCCGCAACCACGAAATCTTGTCTTCGTATGCACCGCCGGCTTTGACCGAACTGCCGGATTCCTTGTAGCGCCAGTGGGCGGCGACGCCGAGTTCGGCGTGCTCGTGCATTTCGCGGGTGCGGATCTGCACCTCCAGCGAACGCCCATCCTCGGCGTTCACCGCGGTGTGCAGCGAACGATAGAAATTCCCCTTGGGTTTCGAGATGTAGTCATCGAACTCACCCGGTATCGGCTGCCACAAGTGATGCACGATGCCCAGTGCCGTGTAGCAATCCTTGACGTCATCGACAATGATGCGCACGGCGCGCACGTCATAAACCTTTTCGAAGTCGATATCCTTGCCGCGCATCTTGTTCCAGATGCTGTAAATGTGTTTTGGCCGGCCATAAATTTCGGCACTGACACCGGCTGCACGAATTTCGGCCTGCAAACGCGCCACTGCCTCTTCGATGAAACCTTCGCGCTCGCGCCGCTTCTCGTCGAGCATCGTCGCAATCCGCTTGTAGGTAGCAGGTTCCAGGTAGCGAAACGCAAGGTCTTCAAGCTCCCATTTGACATGCCAGATGCCCAGTCGATTGGCCAGCGGCGCATAGATCAGCAGGCTTTCCCTGGCCATTTCCTCGCGTTCGGTACCGGGTCGATTGTTGAGGAAGCGCAAAGTCTGCACACGGCTGGCCAGCCGCAGCAGCACCACGCGAATGTCGTCAACCATGGCCAGCAGCATCTTGCGCAGGATTTCGGCCTGGGCTTTCACGCCGGCACCACCTTCTGCCGCCGCGCGGGTCAAGGGGCGCAGCCTGCCGAGGCGATGCATACCGGCGACGAGCCCGGCCACCGTATCGCCATAGCCGACTTTCAGGCGTTCGTTGCTGTCCTCGACATGCTCATTGGCGGCAAACAGCAAGGCGGCGATACGGGCATCCGCATCGAGACCGAGCGACGCGGCAATCAACGCCATGCCCTGGGCGTGCTGAAAAATCGCCTCGCCGGTGCCCAACAGTTTCTCGCCATAGGCTTCCTGTGCCAGCGCCAGTGCTGCGGCAGCGCGCACCGAAGCCTCGGCCGGAAGGCCAAGGCTTAACTGGGTCAGCAGATCGGTTTCGCCATTCGACTGGCGGAGGGAATGCACGACGGAGACCATGGCTGAATTATCCCATGCGGTGCAGGCACGGACGAATGCCCACAACGCTGGCACCAGAGGCATGTTGCCGGGATACCCCGCCTGGCGCAAGACATCGGACATATCACCCGGATACTGCCCAGGCACAAGCGCAAAAGGACTTATCGCCGGGACACCGTCCCCCACGTCGGGGCGTGGGGGACATAATGCCCGGGTGATGAAAATACCCGCTTCCGTCTCCCCCTATCTGTTGCTGACCCTGGCCAAGCTGTCCTGGGCCGGCAACTGGATCGTCAGCCGCCGCATCAGATGATCGGCAAGCTCGCAGCCTGGTGGCGCCAGCGGCAGGGCGACCGCCTCGAAATTCCTGATCCGCTGTGGACCACGGCCGAAGCCAGGCTGCCCTTCCTCGGGCACCTGACGGCGGACGAACGCAGGCACCTGCGCCAACTGGCGCGCGAACTGATCGCTGAAAAGGAATGGAGCGGCGCGCAAGGATTGCAGCTGACGCCCTTGCTTCAGGTCACCATCGCCTTGCAGGCCTGTCTGCCGATCCTGCACCTGGGTCTCGACTGGTATGCCGGCTGGGTCGGCATCGTGGTCTATCCGGGCGACTTCGTAATTCCGCGCCAGATGATGGACGAAGACGGCGTGGTGCATGAATACGATGACGCCGTGATGGGTGAGGCCTGGTACGAGGGCCCGGTACTGATCGGCTGGTTTGATTTTCCCGAGGATGCTGACGGCATCAATGTGGTGATCCACGAATTCGCCCACAAGCTGGACATGAAGAACGGCGCCGCCGACGGCCTGCCGCCATTGCATGAAGACATGTCCCGACAACGCTGGAGCGAGACCATGAACAGTGCCTTCGACGATTTCCGCAAACGCGTCGACGCCGGCGAGGAAACGGCACTCGATCCTTATGCCGCCGAGTTGCCCACCGAGTTCTTTGCTGTCGCCAGCGAAGCTTTCTTTGAAACACCGCGACAACTCATCACCGAATACGCAGCGGTCTATGATCAACTCAAGCTGTTCTACCGACAGGATCCGGCGGCAGGCAAGCCGTCCGCCGCGAGGGCAGATCTGATGCAGCACGAACCGCGAGCTTGATGCGGCGTATCACTCCAATGGCCGCACCCGGCCAGCCAACTGCCACTTGATTGCTTGATGAGGAAAGCCCATGTCCATGGATACCGAATATTTTCACCGACGACTGACCGACGAGCTGGCGACTATTGCTGAAACCGTCGCCCAGGCCAGGGAAACATCCGGCATCGTCGAACTCGACCAGTCCAGCATCGGCCGCGTGTCGCGCATCGACGCCCTGCAGCAGCAGGCCATGGCGCAAAGCATGCTGGAACGGCTGCAGACACGACAGCGTCAGATCGAAGCCGCGCTGGATCGCATCGCCGACGATCGCTTCGGTCTGTGCTGTGCCTGTGAAGCGGAACTGGAGCCGGAGCGGCTCAAGGCCGACCCGGCGACAGTGTGCTGCATGGCCTGTGCGGAAGCGCGGGCGACGCGCTGACCGCCGGCCTCAAGCCACGAAATGCGCGAGGCGGCGCCACAGGGTATCTGCTCCTCCTATCGCCTCGAATCCTCGCGCAAGGGGCAAGCGGCGGCACCGGGCTGGCCCTTGCCATCGCCCTTCAGCAGGCACATTCGCTGGAAACCAAACTCCTCTACGCAATCGCCCGGCCGGCGGACTGGAGGCGACGCTGAAGCTGTCGCCGGCGCAATCCGGCTGAACGCAGCGCTCTCCCTGTCACTGGCTACAATGCAGGATCGCCACCGTCGCTATTGGCGATAACGGCGCGCCTGCCGGGCAAAACCGGTTTCACGCCAGTCCCGGCCGACGCAGCCCAGGTCAAATCCTTTTCACCCAAGCCTTGCCCACCGGAGTTGCATCAATGAGCCGATTCCTCGTTCTGCTTCATCTTTTCGCAGTCATCATCTGGATCGGCGGCATGTTCTTCGCCCATTTCTGCCTGCGGCCCGTCGCCACCGTACAGTTGCATCCGCCGCAGCGCCTGCCGCTGTTGGCGGCGGTCCTCGGACGCTTCTTCGGCTGGGTCGGCGTGGCGCTGGCGCTGCTCTGGGGCAGCGGTCTTGCACGCTTTGCCCAGGCTGGGGCCGCAGCCCCCGCGAACTGGCATGTCATGCTCGGCATCGGCAGCGTAATGACGTTGATTTTCGGCATCATCGTGTTTCGCTATCACCGTCGCCTGCGCCTGGCCGTCGAGGCACAGGACTGGCCGGCCGCCGGTGCCGCGATGAACCCCATTCGACACTTGGTGTTGGTCAACCTGGCGCTCGGACTGATAACGCTGGCTGTTGCCGTTCTGAAGTTCTGATCGGGTGCGCGTCGGCGCGGTGGACACCACCGCCAAGGCGCAAACAAAAACGGAGCCCAGGGGCTCCGTTTTCTTTGTTCGGGTGGGGTGACCGATGGGGCTCGAACCCACGACAACCGGAATCACAATCCGGGACTCTACCAACTGAGCTACGGCCACCGCCGAAACTGCTGCCGGCACAAACCCGTGCCAGCGGACAGGGGGCGAATTATCGGAGATCGCTTAAAAAGAATCAAGCCTTAAGGCCGACAAAAGTCGGCGCTGGCGAGACGGCGATGAGCAGGCAAATCACCGCCGGAACGATCCTCGATCGTGATCGAGGTCCGCCGCGAATTACCGCGTGACCCGCTGTCGCGCGTCGACGCCTTGTGATTGGGTACAATCTGCCGTAGCATTATTGCAGAATCTTGTTCTGCAATGCAGTTCTGCACTGCCAATTCCAACTTTCAAAGGACTCACTATCCATGGACCTCAATTTCACCGCCGAGCAGCGGCAGTTCAGGGAAGAAGTACGCGGCTTCCTGCGCGACAAGCTGCCGGCCGACCTCAGCCGCAAGGTGCTGGGTGGCAAACGCATGGAAAAAGACGATTTTGTCCGCTGGCAAAAAATCCTGCATCAGCAGGGGTGGGGGGCGATTTCCTGGCCCGCGGAATTTGGCGGCCCCGGCTGGAACGCCATACAGCAGCATATCTTCGAAGAGGAATGCGCCGATGCCGGCGCGCCGATGCAACTGCCCTTCGGGCTCAAGATGGTGGCGCCGGTGATCATGGCCTATGGCAGCCCGGCGCAACAGCAGCGCTTTCTGCCGCGCATTGTCGATGGCAGCGACTGGTGGTGCCAGGGTTATTCCGAGCCCGGTTCGGGCTCCGACCTGGCCTCGCTGAAAACCCGCGCGGTCAGGGAAGGCGATCACTACGTGATCAACGGCCAGAAGACCTGGAATACGCTCGGCCAACACGCCGACTGGATTTTCTGCCTGGTGCGCACCAGCACCGAAGGCCGCCAGCAAGCCGGCATTTCCTTTCTGCTGATCGACATGAAAAGCCCGGGCGTCAGCGTGCGGCCGATCATCATGATGGACGGCGAACATGAGATCAACGAAGTCTGGTTCGAGGACGTCAAGGTGCCCGTCGAAAATCTGATCGGCGAGGAAAACAAGGGCTGGACCTACGCCAAATTTCTGCTCGGACACGAACGCACCGGCATCGCCGGCGTGGGCCGCTCCAAGCGGGAACTGAAAAAACTGAAGCAGATCGCGAGCGTGGAAACGGCCAATGGCCGGCCGCTGATCGAGGATCAGCGCTTCCGCGATCGCATCGCACAGGTCGAACTCGAGCTCATGGCGCTGGAAATCACCCACCTGCGCGTGGTCTCCGCCGAAAGTGCCGGCGAGGGCAAAAAAGGCGCGCCGGGACCGGAGGCATCCATCCTCAAGATCAAGGGATCGGAAATCCAGCAGATGCTGACCGAACTGAAAATGCAGGCTCTGGGCCCCTATGCCTTACCCTACATCGAAGACGGGCTGAACGCCGACTGGTCGGGCGAGCCCATGCTGCAAGCCTACGGCGACCATGCCGCGCCGCTCTCCGGCCAGTATTTCAACGTGCGCAAGACCACCATCTACGGTGGTTCGAACGAAATCCAGAAAAATATCATCTCGCAGATGATTCTCGGACTCTGAACCATGGACTTCAACTACACCGAAGAACAACTGGCGCTGCAAGACACCCTGCGCCGCTTTATCGCCCGCGACTACGCTTTCGAGCAGCGCCGCGCACTGGCGAAATCCGCCGACGGCTTCTCGCGCCCGGCCTGGAAAACCTACGCTGAACTGGGCATTCTCGCCCTGCCCTTTCCCGAGGAATTCGGCGGCCTGAACGGCAATGGCGTCGACAGCCTGCTGGTAATGGAAATGCTCGGCCGTGGGCTCGCGCTGGAGCCCTACCTGTCCACCGTCATCCTGTGCGGCGGCCTGATCCGCGATGCCGCCAGTACCGCGCAGAAAGAAGCCATCCTGCCCGCCCTCGGCGCCGGCGAGCTGATGCTGGCGCTGGCCCATTTCGAGCCCGGTGGCCGCCATGAACTCGATCGCGTCAGCACCCGCGCCACTGTCTCTGGCAAAGGCTTGAAACTCGACGGCGCCAAGGCCGTCGTCCTCGGCGCGCCAGCGGCCGACAAGCTGATTGTTTCGGCACGCGACGAGAAGGGAATTTCACTCTATCTGGTCGATGCCAAAGCGCCCGGCCTTGCCCTGCGCCCCTACCCGACACAGGATGGTGCGCGGGCCGCGAACATGACGTTCACCGGTGTTGAAGTGGATGCGGCCGCCTTGATCGGCAGCGCGGGCGATGCACTGCCGATCGTCGAACGCGCGCTCGACCATGCCAATGCGGCACTGTGCGCCGAAGCCGTCGGCATCATGTCGGCACTCAATGAAATCACGCTGGAATACCTCAAGACGCGCAAGCAGTTCGGCGTCCCGATCGGCAACTTCCAGGCCTTGCAGCACCGCATGGCCGACATGGTGATCGCCACCGAACAGGCGCGCTCCATGGCCACGCTCGCCGCGGTGCGGGTTGATTCGGCCGACGCCACGGAACGCCGTCGCGCAGTAGCCGCGGCAAAAGCCTATGTCACGCAGTCGGCGCGACTGGTCGGCCAACAGGCGGTGCAACTGCATGGCGGCATGGGCGTGGTCGATGAACTCAACGTCAGCCATTACTTCAAGCGCCTGACCATGATCGGACTGAGCTTCGGCGACGCCGACTACCATCTCGGCCGCTTCAGCGATACGCTGCTGGCGGACTGACGAGGCAAAGCACCACGGGCCGCACCACGGTGCGACGCCCTCCGGCCGCAACCAAGAGGACAGCAATGGACCACCCCAATATTCTCGTCAGCCAGCACGACGGCATCTGCAGCATCGAGATCAGCCGCCGCGAGAAAAAGAACGCCATCACCAGCGCCATGTATCGCGCCTTGAGCGTAGCCCTGGGCCATGCGCGCGAACAGAGCCACGTCAAGGTCGTGCTGATTCGCGGCCAGGACGACTTGTTCACCTCAGGCAACGACCTGAGTGACTTCCTGCAGCGCAAGGCGAGTGACCCCAGCGCGGCGATTCCTTTCCTGCATTTGCTGTCGGCGTTTGAAAAACCGCTGGTGGCGGCGGTTGCCGGCAATGCCGTGGGCATCGGCACCACCTTGCTGCTGCATTGCGACCTGGTCTATGCCGCCGACAACGCCCTGTTTCAGCTGCCCTTCGTCAATCTCGCATTGTGCCCGGAAGCCGGCTCCAGCCTGTTACTGCCCAGGCTGGCCGGACATCAGCGCGCCGCCGAACTGCTGCTGCTCGGCGAGCCGTTCAGCGCCGATACTGCCTGCGCCGCCGGCATCGTCAATCGCGTCGTCGCGCCGGAACAACTGATGGAAACGGCGCTGGCCGCCGCGAAAAAGCTTGCCGCGCAGCCGGCGCAGTCGCTTGCCGTGACCAAGGCCCTGATGAAGCGCCCACCCGAGCGCAGCGCCATCGAGGCCATGGACGAAGAAGTGATTTTCTTTGCCGACCTGGTCGCCGCGCCTGCCGCCAAGGAAATTTTCAGCGCCTTCCTTGAAAAGCGCATCCCCAATCCGGAGAAGATTCACGGAGCACAGCCATGAGCATCACCATTCCCGATGGTTTCAAGCCGCTCGATCGCGGCGGCCAGTTTTTGATTGGCCTCGGCCCCTGGTATTACCGCCGCACGGAAACGGAAGGCATGCGCGGCCAATGGGTGCTTGCCATACGCGTGGAAGACCGCCACACCAATATCCGCCACATTGCCCACGGTGGATTTCTGGTCACCGTTTGCGATACCGCGATGGGCATTGCCGTGTCGACCCACCGTGATCCGCCGCAGCCCCTGGTCACCGTCAGTTTGAGCACCGACTTCATCGAAACCGCGCAACCCGGCGACTGGCTCGAGGCGCATGTCGACGTGATCCGCGTCGGCGGTCGTCTCGGCTATGCCAACTGCTTCCTAAAAGTCGGCGAGCGCCGCATCATGCGCGCCAGCGGCACGTTCGCCATGATGAAGCCGGCCGTTCCGCACGAACGCGCCGAAGGCTGAACGCCGCGCCGCCGATGCAGAAAATTCACGTCCTGCTGAAAAAGGAGGAACTCGACGCCCAGCGCCTGGAGGGCAAGGTGGTGGTGGTGCTCGACATCCTCTTCGCCACCTCGTCCATCGTCACCGCACTGGCCCATGGCGCCAGCGAGGTCATCCCGACACTGGACGGCCGCGCCGCGCAGGCGGCGGCAAAACAATTTCCCGAGGGTTCCTACGTGCTGTCCGGCGAGCTCAACGCCGACACCCTGCCCGGCTTTGTGCACCCCACGCCGCAGGCCCTGCTGGCCGAAGGCATGCAGGGCCGCCGCCTGATCTACTGCACCACCAACGGCACCGTGGCGCTGGCCAAAGCGAAGGGCGCCGCACAAGTCTATGCCGCCGCGCTGCTGAATGGCCGCGCCGTGGTCGACCATGTCGTCGCGCATCATCCGCAGAGCACCATCCTCATCGTCTGCTCCGGCTCCGCCGACAATTTCAATCTGGAAGACTTCTACGGCGCCGGTTATCTGGTTTCGCTGCTTCATCGCCGCTTATCTGCCAAACCCGTCATCGCCGAGTTTTCGGACGCCGCGCTGGCCGCCGAGTTGCTGCACGATCACTGCGACGGACTCGACGCCCTACGCCGCTCCCGTGTCGGCCGCATGATGCTGTCGCGCCGGCTCGACGCCGAAGTGGCCTTCGCCGCCCAAGAGAGTTGTTACGACGTGGTGCCGCTGTTGCAGGATGGCGCGCTGCACCCGGTTTGAAACTGAAATACCTCATCACAGAGACACAGAGAAAAGCCGGAACAAGAAAATTGCTTTTGAAGTTCTCTGCGTCTGTGTGTCTCTGTGGTGAAAGGCCATTATTTTTCCTGGGACGACATATTCATGAGCACGCAGACCAAGACTTACAAATACTACTGGGAAGACTTTCCCGTCGGCAGCGTCCGCGAATTCGGCGGCAAGACCCTGAGCGCCGAAGAGATCATCGACTTTGCCCGCCAGTTCGACCCGCAGCCCTTTCATCTTTCTGAAGAAGGCGGCAGAAACAGCCTGTTCGGCAGCCTCTGCGCCAGCGGCTGGCACACCTGTGCGCTGGCCATGCGCATGATGTGCGACGCCTACCTGCTGGAAACCGCCAGCCTCGGCTCGCCGGGTCTGGAGAACATCCGCTGGCTCAAACCGGTGCGCCCCGGCGACACCCTGCACGTGCGCTCGGTGGTGCTCGAAGCGCGACCGCTGGACAGCAAGCCGCATGTCGGCCTGCTGCGCACGCGCTGGGAAATGCTCAACCAGCACAATGAAGAAGTGATGCAGATGGAAGGCTATGGCATGCTCCAGCGGCGCGACGTGCAGAAAGCCGAGAACGCCTGAGCATGCGGCCCGGCGAGCTCATCGAACAGTCCTTCGGTAGCCATGGCGAGCTGATTCGCCGCCACGCACGCAACCGGCCCGCTCACCCGGCGCTGATCCAGGACGGCCGCAGGATGACCTTCGCCGAGCTCGATGCCATGATGGATCGCGTCGCCGCCGCCCTGCAGCGCGACGGAATTCGCGCCACCGAATCCGTGGCGATCTGCGCCGGCACCTCCCTCGAGTATGCAACGGTGTTTCTCGGCGCCTTGCGCGCCGGTGTCGCAGTGGCGCCACTGGCGCCCTCCTCGACGCCGCAGAGCCTGGCCGACATGATCGCCAACTCCGATGCCCGGCTGCTGTTCGTCGACGCCGCCACGGCCGGCGAACTGGCAGCTGTCCGCGCCAATATTCCGGCCCGCTTCATTGCGCTCGACAATGCCGCCGGATGCGAACCCTTTTCCGGCTGGCTGGCGCCGACAAGCGCGGCCCCCGTCGCTGTCGATATCCAAGCCGAATGGCCCTTCAACATCATCTATTCCTCCGGCACCACCGGCACGCCCAAAGGTATCGTGCAGCCCCATGCCATGCGCTGGTCGCACACCCAGCGCGCCGGGCTGCAGGGCTATGGACCGGATGCGGTGACGCTGATCGCCACGCCGCTGTACTCGAACACCACGCTGGTCAGCTTTCTCCCCGCCATAGGCCTGGGTGGCACCGTGGTGCTGATGGCGAAATTCGATGCGGCGAACTATCTGGTGCTGGCCGAGAAATACCGTGCCACCCACAGCATGCTGGTGCCGGTGCAATACCGGCGATTGATGGCCCACCCGGATTTTGACCGGTACGACCTGTCCAGCTTCCGCACCAAGCTATGCACCAGCGCGCCCTTCGCCGGCACGCTGAAAGCCGACATTCTCCGACGCTGGCCCGGCGGCCTGGTCGAGTACTACGGCATGACTGAAGGCGGCGGCACCTGTATTCTCCATGCCCACGAGCACCCGGACAAACTCGCCACCGTCGGCCTGCCGGCCGAGGGCCATGACATACGCCTGATCGACGAAGACGGCCGCGAAGTCGCGCCGGGTCAAATCGGCGAAGTGGTGGGCCATTCGCCGGCCATGATGAGCGGCTACCACCGGCAGCCGGAGAAGACACGCAAAGCCGAATGGTATGCGCCGGATGGCAAGCGTTTCATCCGCACCGGCGACATCGGCCGCTTCGATGCCGACGGTTTCCTGACTCTGCTGGACCGCAGCAAGGACATGATCATTTCCGGCGGCTTCAACATCTATCCCAGCGATCTGGAAGCCGTGCTGATCCAGCACCCGGCGGTGGCCGAAGTGGCGGTGGTCGGTGTCGCATCGGAGCGCTGGGGCGAAACCCCGGTCGCTTTCGTCGTGATTCAGCCGGCACCGGACAGTCGCCCAAAAGTCGGCGCTGGCGAGACGGCGATGCAGATACGCGACTGGGCCAACCAGCGCCTGGGCAAGACCCAACGCCTTGCCTTAGTCACCCTCATCGACGAGCTGCCGCGCAGCGCCATCGGCAAAATCCTCAAACGCGAACTTCGCGAGCAATTTGTTCCCGCCACACCTCTCTGATCACCCCGAAAGGAAGCCCTATGGAATTCACCACACTCGAAGTCACCCTGGACGCCGGCGTCGCCACCATCGCGCTGAACCGGCCCGAGAAGGCCAACGCCATGAGCGAGCCGATGTGGTATGAAATCGAGCAGGCCATGGAATGGCTGGACTCGACTGCGGAAGCCCGGGTCGGCGTGCTGCTCGGGCGTGGCAAGTATTTCACCTCGGGCATCGACCTCACCATGCTGATGGGCCTTGGCCCCCAGATCGAAGATGATTGCGACGGCCGCCGTCGCGAGAAACTGCGTCGCCTGATCCTCAAGCTGCAGGACACACTGAGTTCCATCGAACGCTGCCGCAAGCCGGTGCTGGCCGCCGTGCATGGCGCCTGCATCGGCGGCGGCATCGACCTGATCACCGCCTGCGACATGCGCTACTGCTCGGCCAACGCCTGGTTCTCGGTCAAGGAAATCGACGTCGGCATGACCGCCGATGTCGGTACCCTGCAGCGCCTGCCGCGCCTGATCGGCGAAGGCATGGCGCGCGAACTGGCCTATACCGGGCGCCGCGTCGAGGGTGGCGAGGCGCAGCAGATGCAACTGGTCAATCGCTGCTACGAATCGCCCGAGGCGCTCCAGTCCGGCGTCATGGAAATCGCGCGCGACATCGCTGCCAAGTCGCCGCTCTCGATCCGCGGCTGCAAGGAAATGATCACCTACGCCCGCGATCATTCGGTGGCCGACGGCTTGAATTACATCGCCACCTGGAACGCCGCGATGCTGATGTCGAAAGACCTGTTCGAGGCCGGCGCGGCGAACATGCAGAAGCGCGTCCCGGTGTTCAAGGATTGAGCAAGGAATGAAGTTACACCACTGCGAAGCAGGGGCGGACAGAAGTACGAAAGCGCCCTCGCCTGAGGACCTGCGTACCATTCTGTCCTCGTCCGGGTTTTCGCCATACCTCTGCGTCTCCATAGCGAGGCTGTCGCTCTGATGGAACACTTCTTCGCTGCGGTCAACGGCATCCGTCTGCACTGCGTCGCCGAAGGGGCGACCGATGCGCCGCTGATGCTGTTCATCCACGGCTTCCCCGAGTTCTGGCTGTGCTGGCGCGGCCAGCTCAAGGAATTCGGCCGCGATCACCGCGCCGTCGCCTTCGATCTGCGCGGCCACAATCTTTCCGACAAGCCCGAAGGCGTTGAGGCCTATCGCGTCAAGCCGCTGCTGGAAGACCTGCGGCAACTGATCGAGCATCTGCAAGCGGGGCGTGAAGACAAACCCTGCATCCTCGTCGCCCATGACTGGGGCGGCGCCATTGCATGGACCTTTGCCGCCGTGCATCCGCAGTACGTGAAAAAGCTGGTCATCATCAACGCGCCGCATACCGTGCCCTTCGCCCGCGCGCTGGCCAGCGACCCGGTGCAGCAGGAAGCCAGCCGCTACATGCTGCTGCTGCGTCACGCCAAAGCCGAGCGGGTGCTGCAGGAAAACGATTACGCCCGGTTGCTGGCCATGTTCAGCCGTACCGTCGACGGTCATTGCGCGCTGAGCGAGGAAGAGATACCGCTCTACCGTGAAGCCTGGTCGCAAGCCGGCGCGCTCACCGGCGCGCTCAATCTCTACCGCGCCTCGCCACTCTATCCGCCGACGGCGGACGACCCCGGTGCCGCCGCGCTCAAGCTCGACCCGGTGGCGCTCACCGTGCATGTTCCGACGCTGGTGATCTGGGGCGAAGCCGACACGGCGCTGGGTGCCGTGCTGCTCGACGGACTCGAAGCACTGGTCCCAGATCTGCGCATCCGGCGCATTGCCGAGGGCAGCCATTGGGTGATCCACGAGCAGCCGCGACAAGTCAGCGCGGCGATACGCGAGTTCCTCAACGAAGCCTAACGCTCAGCCGACGACGCGCACCGTCGGCTCGATCACTACCGGAAAATTCACCGAATTCGCGATGAAGCACAGCTGGTGGGCCTCCTCGTGCAACGCCGTCGCCCGCGCCGTATCGGCACCTGCTGCCAGACTTGCCACCGGCCGCAACACGATCTGCGTGAAGCGCCCGCCACCGCCTTCGTCCTCTTCCATGACCCCGGTCGCGTCGTCGTGATAGGCCAGCACGGTAATCTTGGCCTGCGCGCACAGGTGCAGATACCACAGCATGTGGCAGGATGAGACGGAGCCGACCAGCAAGTCCTCCGGATTCCAGCGCGACGCATCGCCGCGAAACGCCGGATCCGACGATCCCGGCAAGTCCGGCCGCCCCGCCGCCGAAATCAGGTGGTCGCGCGAGTAGGCCCGGTAGTTCGTCGTGCCTTCGCCAAGATTGCCGGTCCATTCGGTGCGGGTGGTGTAGCGGTGATGTTTGTCGTGTGTCATGGCGGAATTCCTCTTGTGGTGTGCATCACTTGAGCTGTCACTCGCGCTCGTGTCGGTCTGAAGCCTGGCGTCGGCTCCGCATCAGCACCCAGGCATAGACGGCAAGATTGACCGCAATAACCAGCGTACCGAGGACATACTGCATCTGATCATTCAGCCCGGAAGGATAAATGATCGGGATCAGGTAGTACTCGATGAAACTGCCCGAGTAGCCCGCGTCCCCGGCCGCCAACCGCAGCCGCTGCTCAAGCGGCGTCAGCGGACAGATGCCGTGACGGAACTCGATAGCCGCCGCCCATGCGGCGGCCGGAACATGCAGCCATGCCATCCGGCGCCAGCGCAGGGAAAGAAAGGCGCCGAGGCAGGCGAACAGGATGAAGGCCAGGTGCAGGACAACAATGAAATCCGCCGCGATGCGCTCGATCATGAAAATTCCACACAACAGGAGTCCGGACGCCATTGTTTCATTCCTCTCGATTTCCTGCTTCAATCGGCTTGATCGAGGCGTCAAACATCCTGGAAACGGTGGCGTAGAATCTCCCACGGTCGGCGCCTTTGCCTGTCATCAGGCAGCCGATCGACATCGCCACGGACAAACAAGGGTTGGAAAAATGAAGATGCCATTGCTGATGCTGATGTTGCTGGTTTCAGGCAGCGCCCTTGCCCAGGGTCGCCTGGCGGCGTGTCCGGTTTCGCGCGAGGCGCCCTGGAGCCACTGCTCCGGACAGCAGATCGCCCCCGGCGGCGACAAGTACGTGGGCGACTTTCTGAACGGCCAACCCCACGGCCAGGGCAACTACTGGTGGACCAGCGGCGATCACTACGTCGGCGAGTTCAGGAACGGCGCGCGCACCGGCCAGGGCACACTCACCACCGCCAACAAGGACAAGTACGTCGGGCAGTTCAAGGACGACAAGTTTCACGGCCAGGGCAGTCTGAGTTTCGCCAATGGCGACAAGTATGTCGGCGAATTTCGCAACGACAAGCTTCATGGACCAGGTAGCTTCACCGCGGCCAACGGCGACAAGTACGTCGGCGAGATGAGAGACGACAAGTTCAACGGCAAGGGGACCTATACCTTTGCCAACGGCAACAAGTACGTCGGCGAATTCAAGGACCACAAACGCACCGGGCAAGGCACGTTCACCTGGACCGACGGCAATGTCTACGTCGGTGAGTTTCGCGACGGCCTGCGCAACGGCAAGGGCAGTTTTACCTATGCCAACGGCGACAAGTATGTCGGAGACTTCAGCGACGACAAGTTGCAAGGCAACGGCACCCTGACCTACGGCGGCAACACCTACGTTGGTCCGTTCCGTGATGGCAAGTTTCACGGCCAGGGATCACTCTCCTACCACGACGGCACCAGGTACGAAGGCGAATTCAAGGACAGCAAGCGCAACGGCATTGGCACCCAATACCGGACCGACGGCTCGGTGCTTAAATCAGGTGTCTGGAGCGAATGAAGCGAACCAGCATGGCCGCGACGCAGCGCGACGCGGCTACACGGTTTCAGCCTTGATTCCGCCGAGAAACGACGGGACTATTTTCGCGCCGACTCGTCGTAGATGACAAAGCCCTGCGGCGACTCGTCGTATTCGTCGTCATCCGTCAGCAGGGTGACTTCCTCAATCGACAGGCAAAGCTCCTTGCAGTTCCAGTCGAGCTTGAGTTTCTCCACCCGGGGATCACCATCCATCGAAGCCAATACGAGATCGCACGCCTGCGCTTCGGACTCGGCGGCGACAAAACAGGCCGCATAAAAACCGCGCGGCAATTCCTTGCCGGCGACCACGACGGGCGCGAACGCGCCCTGGACGATGCTTCGGTAACGTGACATTGGATTTCCAGAAACAGGGTTGAACAAGTAGTGCGGATCCTGCTGCGACCTGAAGCCGCATACCGCGACAAGGCTCCAAGTGTCGCAGCTTTTCCGCCGGGCTGGCAATGTCGGAACGGCAAAGCGTTTCTGCGCCGCCCCATCCGGCACCGGTCAGATAAGCCAAGACAGGTCGCCCTTGGCTGTTCGGGTCAGATTCGTCGCCGTATTAAACTTGGGCTTTATTCGTCCCTCAAGCCCCGGAACCCATGCCCATGATCACTCCAGACTTTCTCATCACCTCCCTGATCGTCGTCCTGATTCCGGGTACCGGTGTCGCCTTCACGGTATCCACCGGGCTCCTCCTCGGCAAGCGAGCGAGCATCTTTGCCGCTCTGGGCTGCACCGCCGGGATCGTGCCGCATCTGCTGGCAACCGTCCTCGGACTGGCAGCGATCTTCCACATGAGCGCCATGGCGTTCCAGGTGCTCAAGTACGCTGGCGCCGCCTACCTGCTCTATCTCGCCTACGCAACCTGGCGTGACAAGCAAGCCCTGGCCGTGGACCGGGCGCCGATCCGGGCCGACGCGAGGGGACTGGTGATCAAGGCCTTCCTGCTGAACATCCTGAACCCGAAGTTGTCCATTTTCTTCCTGGCCTTTCTGCCGCAGTTCGTCGCGCCGGATGCCGCTGCGCCGCTGCATCAACTGCTCACGCTGAGCGCGATATTCATGCTCATGACGTTTGCCGTTTTCGTCGTTTATGGTTTTCTTGCCAACGGCTTTCGCAAGGCCGTCATCAATTCGCCCCGCGTTCAGTCGTGGCTGCGCCGCGGCTTCGCCGCCGCTTACGCCGGTCTCGGCGCACACCTTGCCCTTGCGGAACGATAAGGCCCATCCCAGATGTATATCGCCCAACCCAATCGCGTCAGCCGCAGCTACACCCAGCGCCTGGTCGGCGCGCCCTCCGCCGTGTTCCCCTTGCTCTGCCCCGTGCGCGAGGCCGACTGGATTGAGGGTTGGAACCCGATTTCCGTTCTGACGCAATCCGGAGTGGCCGAGCCTGACTGCGTCTTCGTCACTGCCGCAACCCCCAACGATGCGATCTGGTATGTCACCCGCCACGAACCCGCACATGGCTTTGTGGAAATGCTCAAGATCACGCCGCAGCTCACGGCCTGCAAGCTTTCCATACAACTGCGCGCTGTCGAATCAGGATCGGAAGCGATAGTCACCTACAGCCACACCAGCCTTGGGCCGGAAGGTGATGCCTTCGTCGAGGCCTTCACGGAAGATTACTATCGCGAGTTCATGCTCGATTGGGAGTCGCGACTCAACCACTACCTGAGCCACGCCACGGCATTGAGAGCCGAGGACAGTTAAGCCACGACGCGACGCATCCTGACGAGTCACCGCGCCTCGTTGCAGCCCTGCCCCTTTACCTCTTTGGGTCCGGATCCAATGCTGGCCGAAGTCACTTCGGCTGCCGACGCCGTCTCGCCAGCGCCGACTTTTACGGGTGCCTAGAGTTCGCCGCAGAGTTCGTCGGTCGATTGCAGTTTGGCGAAGGTGCCGCTGAGGGCAGCCAGAAAAGCCGCTTGCACATTCTCCGCTGCCACCGTCACGCCACCGTGGGTCAGGGCTTTGGTGGCGCAGGCGTCGGACGCCAGCGAACAGGTAAGGCCGAGATCGACGGCGGCACGCACGGTCGTATCGATGCACATGTGGGTCATCATGCCGGCGACTATCAGGTGGGTAGTCTCGGTTTCACGCAGATGCGCCAGCAATGGCGTATCGCGAAAGCTGTTGGGATAGTGTTTCTGGAAAACGGCCTCGCCTGCGCGCGGCGCCACCGCGGGATGGATTTCGACGCCCTGGGTGTCGGGCAGGAAAAACGTGGCGCCGGAATAGTTGGCGATATGCTGTATGTGGATCACGGGCAGGGCCTTTCGGCGAAAAGCGTCCAGCAGTTTTCCCGCTTGCGCCCCGGCTTCGGCGCTGCCCGCCAGTTCCATGGCGCCGCCCGGAAAGTAGTCATTCTGGATGTCGACAATCAACAATGCCGTGCTCATCTGCTATCTCCTGTAATTGTTTGATTTGATCTCGGCGGAATTGCCGAGAAAGCCGCGCCGACGTTCATGGCGCGGCAGCGTGGATGGCCAGCGCGGCGACATACAGCGCAGTCGACAGCGTGATACCGCGAAACGGAATGCTGAACCAGTACAGTTTGCCCAGAGCCATGTAGCTGACAAGAAAGATCAGCCCCAGGGAAAGCAGGAATGCCGATTGAAACAGCAATGCACCCTGCACCAGCGCGAGGTAGCCAAAGACCAAACCGAAAAGGATAGCGCCGCCGCTGTGGCTGGCGTTGAAGCCGATCCAGGCTTTCCACATCGTGGTTTGGCGGATGAGGACGGGGGAGACTGACTTCATGCTCGCTTCGAGCGCAGCGTCCCGCGGATGCAGCTTCGTCCCACGGAAAGTGAAAAGCAAATGGGCCAGGCCGAGCAGCAGGATGACGAGGGCGCTGGCAGCGACCAGCAGATTGGCAAGAGCGACCATCTTCGACTCGATCCCCCTGAAATATCAGGCGCCCGAGCCCAGTGAAGCTTCGAGCTGCCTGACAAGTTCGATCAGGCGCGGTCGCACTTCGCCGAGCAGGTATTCCTTGCTCAGGGTAAACGCCGGGCCGCCGCAGTTGATAGCCATCGGCGGCAAGCCGCCGCCTGGGCGCAGCGGCACGGCAATGGCATTGACATCGACCTGCCATTCGCCGAAGGAGCTGACGCAACCGGTGTCGCGATATTCCTGCAGCGCCCGTTCGATGCCCAGCCGAATCGTCGGCCAGGCCATTTCGTCGAGATCCTTGACGCTTTCCATGATGTCGGCGCGCTCGCGCGCCGGAATGATCGCCAGATAGGCGCGGCCCATGGCGGTGGTGGCAATCGGGATGCGTGAGCCGACATCGAGCGACAGCGTCAGCGCGGCCGAGCTGCGCGCATTGCCGACATAAATCATCGAGAGGCGATCGCGACTGCCGAGCGACACCATGGATCGGGAAAAGTCGGCCAGTTCCTGCATCAGCGGCCGCGACAGATCGCGCACGTCCAGCCGCGCCAGCATCGCGCTGCCCAGCGCGAGAGTGGATGTGCCCAGACGGTACTTGCCGCTTTCTTCAATCAGAACCAGATAACCGAGTTTGGTCAGCGTGTAGGTCAGGCGCGAGACGGTGGACTTGGGCAGCTTGCAGCGCTTGGCGATATCCAGGTTGCCCAGCAGCTTCTCACCGGAGTTGAAGCAGGAAAGCACCGCGAGACCGCGCGCCAGCGCCGTGACAAAGTGACGATCCTCCTTGCCGCCGGTCTTCGCCTCATTGCCATCCGCCATTGCGGCGCCGCTGCTTGCGGGAGTGTTCTTCTTGGCCATCTCAGACTCCGCTGGCAGGTAGTGCACGGATGAGGTCGCGGGCAGCGCGGTACTCGGCGGCCAGGCGCGCGACGACGTCGCCAACCGAACGTATTTCGTCAATCGACCCAATGCCCTGGCCGACGCCCCAGATATCGCGCCAGGCCTTGGTGGTGTTCGAACCGAAGCTCATGCTGCTCTTGTCGCGCGACGGCAGGTTGTCGGGGTCGAGGCCCTGTGCCGTGATGCTGGGCCGCAGATAATTGCCATGCACACCGGTAAAGTAAGGCGTATAGACGACATCAGCCGCGCTGCCTTGCAGGATCGCCTGCTTGTAGGCGTCGACCGCGTTGGCTTCAGGCGTCGGAATAAAGCGCGTACCAAGGTAGGCCAGATCGGCGCCCATGGCTTGCGCCGCCAGCACCTGCTCGCCGCGCGTAATCGCTCCCGAGAGTGCAATCGGCCCGTCCCAGAAGCGCCGCACCTCGGACACCAGGGCAAAGGGACTGAGCATGCCGGCGTGGCCGCCAGCACCGGCGGCGACCAGGATCAAGCCATCGACTCCCGCCTCCAGCGCTTTTTGCGCATGGCGTACGCTGATCACGTCATGAAACACGATGCCGCCGTAGCCGTGCACTTCCTTCACCACATCGCCTGGCGCGCGCAGGCTCGTGATGATCATCGGCGCCTTGTGTTTGACGCACAGTGCAATATCGTGATCGAGACGGTCGTTGGAATGATGCACGATCTGGTTGACCGCATAGGGCGCAATCTTCCGCCCGGGTTCGGCGCGGCGCGCGGTTTCGATTTCCGCCGAGATCGTAGCCAGCCAGGTATCAAGCAGTTCCTTCGGCCGCGCGTTGAGTGCCGGGAAAGAGCCGACTATGCCGGCCATGCATTGCGCCAGCACCAGTTCAGGCTGAGAAACGATGAACATCGGCGCACCGATTATCGGCAGCGCCAGATTGTCTTGCAGAACCTTTGGCAGGGGCATGCCTTCTCCAGATCTGGGCAGGTGATGAAACCATCGATAGTGCGAACACTTGTGAATCCGGACAGCGCTGAAGTGAGGTCGGTATTTGCACCGGGATCGATTTCAACGAATGGTCTGTTTTCAGGCGGGTTGTTCTGAATAGTGGCACAGCATGGAATTGAGCGTCAAGCCGCGCCGGCGCGCCGGATGGCCCCCATGCCACGCGCCACCATCCCTGCAAGTCTGGAAAACTGGCATTCATCGGGCATCGGCAGGAAGCTCCTGCCAGGCACTACCGACAGAATTGCATTCCGCAATGCAGATTTGACCAAGGACTCGAATATGAACGAAAATCAGAGTTTTCTGGCAATCGATGGTCGCGTGGCAGGTCACGGATTGCGCCATTGAGCGTCGCCGACGGCCAAGGAAAACTCCTCAATCCAGGGCTTTTTCGGGCCGTGAAACGCGGAGCCCGGCCTGGCCTGAGCCTCGTCCAAGCCTCCAATCTCCAAGGAACGCCCATCAAATCGAGAAAACTGCATACCCTTCGCCGCCTCGCCAAGACGCGAAACGGCCATCCGCCGCTGGTCTTTGTGCACGGCGGTTATGTCCATTCAGGTTGCTGGGACCTGAACTTCCTGCCTCACTTCAGCAATCTGGGCTACGACTGCCACGCCATTGATCTGTCGGGGCATGGCAAAAGCGAAGGGCGCGAAAACCTGGACAGTTTTGATCTCGATCACTACGCCGCCGATCTCGCGCAACTGGTGGCGGAACTGCCTGCGCCGCCGGTGCTGATCGGGCATTCGATGGGTGCGCTGGTCGTCCAGCGTTTTCTGGAGAAAGGCCAGGCGGCGGCGGTGATCATGATGTCGCCAGTGCCAAGCACCGGGCTTTCCGGCTGCAGCGTTCAATTGGCGCAGCGGCAACCGGATTTTCTCAGGGAAGCCGCCTATGCCGTGCGCGGAAAATTCACCGAAAACACGGAACGGGTCATGCGCGAAGTCTATTTTTCGCCGGACACCACCCGCGAGCAATTTGCCGCTTTCAAACCCTTGCTGCAGCCGGAATCCGACAGTGCGGTGCTTGAAATGATGGCACTCGCCTGGCGCAGCCCGAAGAAGCGCCCGAAAATCCCGGCGCTGGTGATGGGCGGCGAGTCCGACGCGCTGTTTCCGTCGAATCAGCTCTACTTCACGGCATCGGGCTGGAATGCCGAAACCTGCGTGATTCCGCGTGCCGGACACATGCTGATGATGGAGCCGCAATGGACCGAGGCCGCCGCCAAGATCGACAACTGGCTGGACAAAAAACTTTCCTGACTACCGCGGCTGATACAGGACGAGGCGACCGAGAACATCCAGTTCACCCTTGTCATCCGCCGTAGCGACAACCGCCTCACCGTTGACCGGCTGCTCGCCGGTCAAACTGTCGATATTCGGCAAGTGCGTCACCAGCACCAGGGGTCGCGCACCGCGGTACTTCCTTATCCAGCCGGATGCCGCCGCGAGAAACTCCTGAAACCGCACGGCGTCACCGCTCGCCGACTCGCGCAGTTGGGGATCAAGCTCCGCGGCGCCGAACGCCAGCCTTGCGGTATCTCGCGTGCGGCACATCGCCGAACCGACGACTCTGGGTTCGACGCCGTGCTCGCGGAACAGTTTGCCGACCAGTTCAGCTTCCCTGATCCCGCGCGGCGTCAGCATGCTCTCGCCCGCGCAGCGACCGGACGGATCATAGGCGGCGCCGCGTCCGCCCTCGGCTTCGGTATGACGCATCACGATCACGACATTGGGTTTCTCGGCAATGGCCTGCCACAGGCTGTCGTTCGCGCCCGCCGAATGGGGGAGCAGAAAGCCCAGACCAAGAACAACCTGAAAACCTGCATGGAAGAAATTTCTGCTCGACATGATCGTTCCTGGAAGGGATAGTGCCGCCGCGTCAGACGTCGGACCTTGATCGCCGGGTGATTGGCAAGCAGAATGATACCGAAGCACGCCCCGGTCGCAAGATGGAGAATCGGCTTCCCGCCTAGCATCCGACTGCGCCCGGTCGACGGTTTACAGCCTGTGAGGATCTCCCGATGTTCAGCAAAACCACCTTCAAATTCCTCGACGAACTGGCGGCAAACAATGACAGGGAGTGGTTCCAGGCAAACAAGCCGCGCTATGAATCCCTGGTGCGCGAGCCGGCGCTGGAGTTCATTTCGGCGATGGGTCCGGCGCTTGAAAAGTTCGCCCCGCACTTTCGCGCCGATCCGCGCAAGATGGGCGGCTCTTTGATGCGAGTGTTCCGCGACACGCGCTTCTCGCGCGACAAGACGCCCTACAAGACCAACATCGGCATTCAGTTCCGCCATGAGTTGGGCAAGGACGTGCATGCGCCCGGCTTCTACCTGCATGTCGCCAACGACGGCTGTTTCCTTGGTGCCGGCTGCTGGCATCCCGAGAGCGATGCGCTGGGGCGCATCCGCGACCTGATCGTGGAAAACCCTGACCGATGGCAAGCTCTGCTCAAGGAGCGCAAGTTCGCCACCCACTGGGCGCTTGCCGGTGACAGCCTGACGCGACCGCCGCGCGGCTACGCCGTGGACCATCCGGCGATTGCCGACCTGAAGCGCAAGGACTTCATCGCGCTTGCCGCACTTTCCGCGAATGAAGTCACGAGTCCCGGGCTGGTCAAGCTGGCGGCCACGCGCTTCGCTGTGGCAGCGCCACTCATGGAGTTCCTCTGCACGGCGCAGGGCGTCCAGTATTGAGGTACGCGGCCGGGTCGCCATGCGCCCGATGGTGACGCTGCCTGCCCAAACCACTCGCCATGCTCGACATCCTCTACCAGGACGACCGCCTCGTCGCCATCAACAAACCCGCCGGGCTGCTGGTCCACCGCAGCAACATCGACCGCCACGAAACGCGTTTTGCCGTGCAACTCCTGCGCGACCAGATCGGTCGCCGGGTATGGCCCCTGCATCGGCTCGACAAGCCGACCTCGGGCGTCCTGCTGTTTGCCCTGGACGCCGATAGCGCACGCAATGTCGGCCTTCAGTTCGAACGCAACGAAGTGCACAAGCGCTATCTCGCGGTGGTGCGCGGCTGGCCGCCGGAAGCCGGATTGATCGATCATGCCCTGTCGCGCCGCTGCGACGACTACGGCCGCAAACTCGACCCAACCAACCCGCCTGAAGCTCTGGCTGCGGTGACTCGATACCAACGCCTGGCCAAGGTCGAATTGAGCGAGGCAGTCGAGCGTTACCCGACCTCGCGCTATGCGCTACTGGAACTGACCCCTGAATCGGGACGGCAGCACCAGTTGCGCCGACACATGAAGCATATCGCCCACCCCATCATCGGCGACGCCAATTGGGGCAAGGGTGTGCACAATCGATTTTTCCAGGATCGCTTCGGCTGCCAACGCTTGCTGCTGGCGTGCACCCGTCTGGACTTTCGCCATCCCCATGACGGCAGCGCTGTGAGCATCGACACTTCGCCCGGAGACGACTTCATTGCGCTGATGGATCGCCTGGGCTGGACGAGGTGAGGCCCGCGTTACGGCTAAAATCCGGGCCCCAGTTCGATCGCCGGCCCGCAAGAACATGACCCTGTCCATCCGCACCGAAACCGACTGGCGCGCCGTCCTCGCTGCCTTGCTGTGCGGCATCGCGGTCGCCATGAATGTCGGCAAGGTGCCGATCGCCCTGCCGCTGTTGCGCGCCGAGTTCGGGCTCTCACTGGTGGCGGCGGGCTGGGTGTCGTCGATGATCAATACGCTGGCGATCGTATCGGGTGTTTTTGTCGGCCTGCTTGGCGACCGCTTCGGCGCGCTGCGCACCTGTCTCGCCGGACTGGCCATCAGCATTCTGGGCGGCGTGCTGGGCATGCTCGCCGGCAATGAACTGGTGCTGCTGGTGTCGCGCTTCGCCGAAGGCGCCGGTGTGGTCGCGGTAGCGGTTTCCGCCCCGGCCCTGCTCAGTTCCGCCAGCGCTCCCGTCGACCGGCGTTTTGCCTTGAGCATCTGGAGCAGCTACATGCCCACCGGCGTAGCCCTCGCGATGCTGCTGGCACCGGCGGTGATTCCGTTTTTCGGTTGGCGCGGCATCTGGTTGCTTACCTTGGCGGTGCTGTGCTTGGCGGCAGCCGCCATTCACCGGCTGCGGCCTGCCTACCGCCTGCCGCCACCAACAGAAATTGAAGCCCATCCGCTGGCAGCCGCCAAGGAAGCCCTGGCGCAACCCGCGGCCTGGCTGCTGGCCTTCGCCATGGGTTGCTGGACCATTCAGTACTACGCGCTGGTGGTCTGGCTGCCGACCTTCCTCAAGGAACAGCGCGATCTCGGCACGCTGACCGTATCGATTCTTTCCTGTCTCGTGGTGATCGCCAATGCGCCCGGCAACCTGTATGGCGGCAAACTGCTGCAACGCGGTTATCCTCGCGGCAAGCTGATCGCCGCCTCCAGCCTGCTCACCGGGCTGTGCGGCTTTGGTGTCTTCCTCGACCTGTTGCCCGACCTGCTGCGCTATGGTTTGTGCGTGGCGCTGTCGCTGGTCGGCGGCTTGATTCCCGCCGCTGTTTTGTCCGCTTCGGCCAGCCTGGCCCGCACGCCGAAGCAGATCGGCACCCTGCAAGGCCTGTTCATGCAGGTCGGCAACCTGGGCTCCTTCATCAGTCCGCCGCTGATCGCGGTGATTGTCGCCGCCAGCGGTTTGTGGCGCGATGCCTTGTGGGTCACCAATGGCGCGGCCTTGCTCGGCGTCGTGCTCGGTCTGTCGCTGTACCGACTGGAGCGCAGGAGCAGCCACTGATTTCGCCTTGCCACCGAGTGCCGGGAAAAGTCGGCGCTGGCGCTACGGCGATGAAAACCCCGCATGCGCGTAAGATGGCGGCCTTTTCCGTGATGCTCGCCTGTTGGCGGCCATCGCGTCTTGCCGAGAATCCGCCATGTCCGATGCCATCGTTCCACTGCTTGCCACCGCGCTCGACGCCCGCGCCGAACTCCTGCCGCGCCTCCTTGCCGAGCAGACTGACTGCTATCGCCTGTTACACGGCAGTGTCGAGGGATATCCCGGCCTGACCATCGACCGCTATGGCGATCTGCTGCTGGTGCAGTGCTTTCACAGCCCACTGGCGGCAGAAACGCTGAACGCCCTCGAAGCTTTCTATGCCGCGAAGGTGCCAGGCCTGACGCTGGTCTACAACGATCGCAGTCACGCCAATTCGCGCATCGGCAATCCCTTGCAGGGCGAGCAACTCGACGCTGCCATGGCAACGCGCGAAGTGCATGAACTGGGCGTCACCTACCGCATGCAGGGCCGTCACAGTGGCCAGGATCCGTGGCTGTTTCTCGACCTGCGCGCCGCGCGGCGGCGGGTGATGCAGGAAGTGGCGGGCAAATCGCTGCTCAATCTGTTCGCTTACACCTGCGGTGTCGGCATAGCCGCCGCCAAAGCCGGCGCACGCTTCGTGGTCAATGTCGATTTCGCCGACTCCAGCCTTCTGGTCGGCAAGGAGAATGCCCGGTTGAATGCCTTGCCGGTGCGCCCGCGCTTTGTCAAGAGCGACGCCTTCGCCGCCATGCGCCAGTACTCAGGGCTGGGGCAGCCCGAACGGGTGCGCGGCAAGCGCATGCCGCCCTTTCCAAAACTGGAAGCGCAAACTTTCGATCTGGTCGTGCTCGATCCGCCGCGCCATGCCAAAAGCCCGTTTGGCGTGGTCGATCTGGTCAACGATTACGCTTCGGTGTTCAAACCCGCGCTGCTGTGCACCGCAGCCGGCGGCACGCTGATCTGCACCAACAACGTCGCCAATGTACAGCGCAATGCATGGCTCGACCAACTGCAGCGCAGCGCCGCCAAAGCCAATCGGCCGATTCGCGAAATGGAATGGATCATGCCGGAAGCCGACTTCCCGAGTTCCGACGGTCAGCCACCACTGAAAATAGCCCTGTTGCGGGTCTGAAGCAGGACGCGATGACAACGATACTCGATGTCACCGAAGAAGATTTCGACGCCGCCGTGGTCATTCGCTCGCAGCAGATCCCGGTGCTGGTGGACATCGGCGCCGAGTGGTGTGCGCCTTGCCGCGTGCTGAGCCCGTTGCTGGAACGCCTGACGCGCAGCTACGACGGCGCCTTCCTGCTGGCGAATGTCGATGCCGACGAGAACATGCGTATCGCCGGACGGCACAAGGTGCGCGGCTTCCCGACCGTGATCGCCTACAGTCGCGGGGCGGAAATCGACCGCTTCCACAGCGCCCAGACCGAGGGCTTTCTGCGTAAATTCATCGATGGCGTGATCGAACGCCACGCCGCGGGCGAATAAATACGGGCTTTTTGACCCGAACTCTGGGATAATGCGCGGTTCTTCGGCCGATTCAGCTTTTCCGGCCCGCCTTTTCCTCGAAATTCCCTGCCCAGCGCAGGCACGCCATGACCACCTCCCCAGACAACATCGCCATCGGGTTTGACGCCCTCGGGCTTGCCCAGCCATTGCTCAAGGCCCTCGCCGACGTCGGCTACGAAACACCCTCGCCGATTCAGGCCGCCTGCATCCCGATACTGCTGGCCGGCCAGGACCTGCTCGGCGAAGCCCAGACCGGTACCGGCAAGACCGCCGCCTTCGCCCTGCCGTTGCTGCAGAAAATCGACTTGGCCCGCGCCGTGCCGCAGGCACTGATCCTGACGCCGACACGCGAACTGGCGATCCAGGTCGCCGAAGCCTTGCAGAAGTACGCCCACCACATGCCCGGCTTCCACGTGCTGCCGATTTATGGCGGACAGAGCATGGTGGTGCAGTTGCGCGCCCTGTCGCGCGGCACCCACGTCATCGTCGGCACGCCGGGTCGCGTCATGGACCACCTCGAGCGCAAGAGTCTGGTGCTGAACAATCTGCAGACGCTGGTGCTGGACGAAGCCGACGAAATGCTGCGCATGGGCTTCATCGACGACGTCAAGTGGATACTCGAACACACCCCGGCTGAGCGGCAGACCGCGCTGTTCTCCGCCACCATGCCGGACGTGATCCGTCGCGTCGCGCACCAGCACTTGCGCGAACCGCGCGAAGTCAAGATCCGTTCGGCGACATCGACGGTGGTGACCACCAGCCAGTCCTATTGCCAGACACACACCGGGCAGAAGCTCGAAGCCCTGACGCGCATCCTCGAAGTCGAGGACGACTTCGATGCGGCCATTATTTTCGTGCGGACCAAGACCGCCACCGTCGAACTCGCCGACAAACTGGAGGCGCGCGGCTACTCCGTGGCGGCGCCCAATGGCGACTTGACCCAGGGCCTGCGTGAGCAGGTCATCGAGCGCCTCAAGGCCGGCACCATCGACATCGTCGTCGCCACCGACGTCGCCGCGCGCGGCCTCGATGTGGCGCGGGTCAGCCATGTCATCAACTATGACGTGCCCTACGATACCGAAGCCTACGTGCACCGCATCGGCCGCACCGGCCGTGCCGGCCGCACCGGTCGCGCCATCCTGTTCCTGGCGCCGCGTGAGATGTACATGCTGAAGCTGATCGAGCGCGCCACCAAACAGAAGATCACCGCGCTGACCATGCCGACGCCCGGCGAAGTTGCGAATCGTCGAGTCGCGCAGTTCACACAGCAGATCGTCGACATCATCAAGACGGAGAAGCTGGATTTCTTTTTCGACGTAGTGCGCCGCATCGAAGGCGAGAACGACATCGCCGCCCGCGAGATCGCCGCCGCGCTGGCCTGGCTGGCGACGCGCGAACGCCCATTGCAAATGCCGGGCGCCAACGACCATGCGCCGCGCGAGGCCGCCCCGCTTCCCGGCGCCGTATCACCAGCGCCGAGTTTTGCACGCGACAAGGAGCGCAAGCCGGATTTCAAGGCACGCGCAAAATCAGATGAAAGCTACCCCGCTGCCGAGCCGCGCCGCGAACGTCCAGCCAAGGAAGGTCGCAGCGACACGCCGGTGAAGCAGCGCGAGTTCGCGCCGGGAACGCTGGCGCGCTATCGCATCGAGATCGGGCGCAACCAGGGTGTGCTGCCCAAGGAAATCGTCGGCGCCATTGCCAACGAAGCGGGCATCGCCGGCAAGGACATCGGCCAGATCAATCTCTTCGACGACTACACCTCGGTGGAACTGCCGGCCAATTTGTCGGCCGACCTGATGGACATCCTGCGCCGCATCCGCGTCCGCCAGTTCGCGCTCAAGACGCGCGTCATGGAGCCGGGCGAGTTTGTCGATACCCGGCCGCCGCGCCGCGCACCGCCCGCACGCGACAGCAAGAAGCCGGCCTGGAAAAGGCCCGAGGGCGCGAAGCCCGAATGGAAGAAGCGCGAACGCTGAGCGGGAGCAAACCCATGACCCTGCAAAACTCAATTGGACCACAGAGGCACAGAGAACACAGAGGAAAAACAAAATGGTGCGCCGCGAAGGCGGATCACCCAAAGGATGAGAGACCTTCAATTCATGCGGCCTTGATTCATCGCCTTTCTCTGTGCCTCTGTGTCTCTGTGGTGAGGTTTTTAGGATGAGTGTCTATCACCTCGCCGACCGGAAACCCAGCCTGGGGGAGAATGCCTGGATCGCCCCCAATGCCACGGTGATTGGCGATGTCCGCCTCGGCGCCAACGCCAGCATCTGGTGGAATGCAGTGGTCCGCGGCGACAGCGATACCATCACCATCGGCGCCAACACCAATATCCAGGATGGATCGGTGCTGCATGTCGATCAAGGCGTACCGCTCACCGTGGGCGCCAATGTCACCGTGGGACACATGGTGATGCTGCATGGCTGCACCATCGGTGAAGAATCTCTGATCGGCATCAAGTCGGTGATTCTCAACAAGGCCGTCATCGGCCGCCATTGCATCATCGGCGCCAATTCGCTGATCCCGGAAGGCAAGGTGATCCCAGAGCGCTCGCTGGTGATGGGATCGCCGGGCAAGGTCGTGCGCCAATTGACCGACGACGAAGTGGACCGTTTGCGCGATGCGGCGCTTGGCTATGTCGCCAACGCGCAGCGCTACCGCAGCGAATTAAAACAGGAAGGCTGACTTACCGCGGTGCTTCGGGTTCGACCGGCGGCTTGACCACCGAAGTCGCCGCCGCTGCCGGCGCAGGCACGGCCTTCTGCGGCACCTGCACGAAAATCTCGCCTTCCTTGATCATGCCAAGGTCGTAGCGCGCCCGTTCTTCGATAGCCTCGTAGCCGGCCTTGAGGTCGCGCACTTCGGCATCCAGGGCCGCATTGCGCTGCTCGAGTTTCTGATTGGTCTCGCGCTGCGTCTGCAACTGGCGGTCGGAGTCCCAGACGCGGAGCCAACCGCCCTTGCCCAGCCACAACGGATACTGCAGCAGGGCGATGAGGACGACCAGCGCCAGCGTCGGCCAGTTCATTGCAACGCGCGCTGCGGCACTACTTCCTCAGATTGTAGAAGGCGTCGAGTCCGGGATACCCCGCGGTATCGCCGAGGTCTTCCTCGATCCTCAGCAACTGGTTGTACTTCGCGATGCGATCTGAACGACTGAGCGAACCGGTCTTGATCTGTCCCGCGTTCAGGCCCACGGCGATATCGGCTATGGTCGAATCCTCGGTTTCGCCCGAGCGGTGCGAGATGACGGCCGTGTAGCCGGCGCGCTTGGCCATTTCCACGGCGGCGAAGGTCTCGGTCAACGTGCCGATCTGGTTGATCTTGACCAGTATCGAATTGGCGATGCCCTGCGCGATGCCCTGCTTGAGAATCTTCGGATTGGTGACAAAAATATCGTCACCGACAATCTGCACCTTCTTGCCCAGACGATCCGTCAGCAGCTTCCAGCCCGGCCAGTCGCCCTCGGCCATGCCGTCCTCGATGCTGATGATCGGGTAGCGATCGGCCAGTGTCGCCAGATAGTCGGTGAAGGCTTCCGAGGTCAGTTCCAGTTTCTCCGAAGCCAATATATAGCGGCCATCGCGATAGAACTCGGAGGCCGCGCAGTCCAGGCCCAGTACCACATCCTGACCCGGCATATAGCCGGCGGATTCGATTGCCTTGAGAATCAGCTCGATTGCTTCGTCGTTGCCCGACACATTGGGGGCGAAACCGCCTTCGTCGCCGACGGTGGTCGGATAGCCCTTCTTGTCCACCAGCTTCTTCAGATGATGAAACACCTCGGCACCACAGCGCAAGGCCTCGCGAAAACTGCCGGCACCCACTGGCAGGATCATGAACTCCTGGATGTCGAGATTGTTGTTGGCATGCGCGCCGCCGTTGATAACGTTCATCATCGGCACCGGCATCTGCATCGGGCCGGAGCCGCCAAAATAGCGGTACAGCGGCAGGCCGGCCTCTTCGGCAGCTGCCTTGGCCACCGCCATCGATACGGCGAGCATGGCATTGGCGCCGAGGCGCGACTTGTTCTCGGTGCCGTCGAGATCGATCAAGGCCATGTCGATGAATGCCTGTTCCTCGCCATCAAGCCCGATGATTGCCTCGGAAATTTCGGTATTGACGTTTTCAACGGCCTGCACCACGCCCTTGCCCAGATAACGGCCGGCGTCGCCATCGCGCAGTTCTATGGCTTCGCGCGAGCCTGTGCTCGCACCGGAAGGCACGGCGGCGCGGCCCATGACGCCGGATTCGAGCAGCACATCGGCTTCGACCGTGGGATTTCCGCGTGAGTCAAGAATCTCGCGAGCAACAACATCAACGATTGCACTCATGGCTATTTCCTTTTGAGTAAATTCACAAACCTTCCACCAGCAGCATGTCGAAATTCGACACACCTTCACGCGCCTCGCGCGCAGCGACATATTCAGGGGAATCGTAAAACCTTCTGCCGATTTCCATGCTCGGAAACTCCAGCACGACAAGGCGCTGCGGCTGCCAGTTGCCTTCCTGCGTCTCGTAGGGTGCGCCGCGAACCAGATAGCGACCACCGAACTCCGCAACAGCGATTTCGGCGAGGCGACGATACTCGACCATTCGCTCGGGATCGCTGGAGCGGGCGTCCACCACCATGTAGGCAGGCTTGCTCATGGCATCATTCCTTTTGTCTTGACCAAAGTGTCCAGTTCCATCAACTGTTCGAGTAGGTCATTCATTTTGCCCAGCGGCCAGGCATTGGGACCATCCGACAGGGCCTGGTCGGGATCAGGATGCGTTTCCATGAACAATCCGGAAACGCCAACGGCCACCGCTGCCCGCGCCAGCACCGGCACGAATTCGCGCTGACCGCCGCTTCTGTCGCCCTGCCCGCCCGGCAACTGCACGGAATGCGTGGCGTCGAACACCACCGGGCAGCCGGTTTCGCGCATGATCGCCAGGCTGCGCATGTCGGAAACCAGATTGTTGTAGCCGAACGAAGCGCCGCGTTCACAGACCATGATGCTGTCGGCATTTGCGCCGCCGGCCTTTGCGGCAATGGCTTCCTGCGCCTTCAATACCACTTGCTTCATGTCGCCCGGGGCCATGAATTGCCCCTTCTTGATATTCACCGGCTTGCCCGATGCGGCGCAGGCCTGAATGAAGTCGGTCTGCCGGCACAGGAAAGCCGGGGTTTGCAGCACATCGACCACCGCCGCGACTGCCGCGATCTCATGCTCGGCATGGACGTCGGTCAAGACCGGAACACCGAGCTGCTTCCTGACGTCGCCGAGGATCTCCAGCCCCTTGTCCATGCCCAGTCCGCGAAAGGACTTGCCGGAACTGCGATTGGCCTTGTCGTAGGAAGATTTGTAGATGAAGTTCAGGCCCAGCCGGCGGCAAATTTCGCGCAGTTGGCCCGCCGTATCGAAGGCCATCTCGCGCGATTCGATGACGCAAGGACCTGCAATCAGAAAGAGCGGCCGATCAAGCCCGACTTCAAACCCGCAGAGTTTCATTGCCTGGCCTTCTGCTTCTCCAGCGCCGCCTGCACGTAGGCGGTGAACAAGGGATGACCGTCGCGCGGATTGGAGGTGAATTCCGGGTGAAACTGGCAGCCGACAAACCACGGATGCTCGCTTTCCGGCAACTCGACCATTTCGCACAGCGTCTTGCCCTCGGCCGAGGTGCCCGATACGCGCAAGCCGGACTGCTCGAGCCGCGGCAGGTAGGCGTTATTGACTTCGTAGCGGTGACGATGGCGTTCGGTGATCACTTCGCTGCCATACACCTTGCGCACCAGCGAGCCCTCCGCCAGCCGGCACTTCTGTCCGCCCAGGCGCATGGTGCCACCCAGATCTGAGTCTGCGTTGCGCGTCTCGATCCTGCCCTCGCGATCCAGCCATTCGGTAATCAGCGCAATCACCGGATGCGGCGTCTCGGCATCAAATTCGGTGCTGTGCGCGCCGCTCAGGCCGCTGACGTTGCGGGCATACTCGATCACCGCCAGTTGCATGCCGAGACAGATGCCGAGATAGGGCACCTTGTTCTCGCGGGCATAGCGAATCGCGGCGATCTTGCCTTCGGTGCCACGGCGGCCGAAGCCACCGGGCACGAGAATCGCATCCATGGTCGACAGCGCGCCGGACCCGTTCTTTTCGACTTCCTCGGAATCGATGTAGTGCACATTGACGCGACTGCGACAATGGATGCCGGCATGCACCAAGGACTCGGTCAGCGATTTGTAGGATTCAGTCAGATCAACATACTTGCCGACGAAGGCGATATTGACTTCGTGCTGCGGATGCTCCAGCGCATCGACCAATTTTTTCCACACCGAGAGGTCGGCGGCGCGGGCAAGAATGTTCAGCTTGTGGCAGACAATCTCGTCCAGCATCTGGTCATGCAGCATGCCGGGGATCTTGTAAATGCTGTCGGCATCGAGCGCGGAAATTACCGCCTCGGTCTGAACATTGGTGAACAAGGCTATCTTGCGCTTTTCTTCGGCCGGAATTTCCCGGTCCGCGCGGCACAGCAGGATATCCGGCTGAATGCCGATCTCACGCAGTTCCTTGACCGAATGCTGAGTCGGCTTGGTCTTGAGTTCGCCCGCAGTGGGAATCCACGGCACCAGCGTCAGATGGATGTAGCAGGCGTTGTTGCGACCTTCCTGAATGCCCATCTGGCGTATGGCTTCGAGAAACGGCAGCGATTCGATGTCGCCCACGGTACCGCCGACCTCGATGATCGCCACGTCCGCGCCCTCGGCGCCGCGTTTGACGAATATCTTGATCTCGTCGGTGATATGCGGAATGACCTGGACGGTCTTGCCCAGATACTCGCCGCGCCGCTCCTTCTTGATCACCGACTCGTAGATCTGGCCGGTGGTGAAGTTGTTGCGCTTGCCCATCTTGGCGCTGGTGAAGCGCTCGTAGTGACCCAGATCGAGATCGGTCTCGGCGCCATCTTCGGTGACGAACACCTCGCCGTGTTGAAACGGCGACATGGTGCCGGGATCAACGTTGATATAGGGGTCCAGCTTGAGGTGGGTAACCTTGATGCCGCGTGACTCAAGGATCGCGCCCAAACTGGCGGCGGCAATCCCCTTGCCCAGACTGGACACGACACCGCCCGTAACGAAAACGTATTTAGCCATGGAAATGCGGGAGCGGGAAATTCCAATAATAGCGGAATTCTTCCGCCCGTTAGCAATCCCGCGCCAGGCGGGCTTTCGCGCGGCAAGGATCGTTCAAAGGCTGGTCTGCGGCGTGCCGCTCATCGCTTTTCGACCCAAGCGATCGACCAAGGCCGCGAGGTTCCCCAATGACAGGATATGGGCATGAATCAGCGCCAGACTGTTGCTGGCAAACAGTTCCTTGACCACTTCGACATCCAGATTGCGCAACTTGCCCTCGTCAATCACATGCAGGCCATTGAGCCGATACTGGCGGCCATCCTTGAGTTGCGCCATCGAATCCGCCTGACGGAAAAGGCCCAGCGCATCCAGGCGGCTCCCCAGCGCCTCCGTTGCCGACACGGACTGATGAAACTCGCCGAGAAACTTCATTGCACGTTCCAGTTGCGCGGTTGGCTTGCCCGCGGCGAACAGAGGCTCGCCAAGCTTCGTGTCAAAGCACTCCGACGCCTCGTCGATGCATACCAGCAATTCACCCTGCGCCCCTTTGCCTGGTACGAAAGGGTAGCGCCGAACGAAGGCGGGAATATAGCGTGCGTCCCATTTCCCGTCCGGGCCGACATAAAGATTCTCGCCATCGCGCAGGCCAAGCAGGACGGCGGGAATCATCCCGCTTTCACTGCGGGCAAAAACAATCGGATACTCACGCGCGCATTCCATGAACTCGCTGATCAGCAGCGGCACCGAGTTGGTTCTGGCCGCGTAGGCAAAACTGCTTGCGGGACGTATTCTCAATCCGGCGTGAGTCTTGTCGTTGAGCGCCACGACGCGTTGATAGAAAATCATTTCGGACATTCTGGCGGGTTTTGAATTGAGGATAGGAGGCTCTATTACATCACGTCGAGAGCACGTCTTCGCGCGCAAATCCACGGAAAAGCCCGGGTGCGCAGCGCGTATAATCGTCATCTTTCGCTACCCGCAGGAATAGTCATGGACGCCGAACGCATCAACGCCCTCGCCAACCGTATCGCCGACCTTGCCGGTCGCAGCGAGCAACTGCGGAGGTATCTTTGACTACGACGGAAAAGCGGAAAAACTCAGCGAACTGAACCAGATCCTCGAAGATCCGAAGCTCTGGGATGACACCGAGCGCGCCCAGTTGCTGGGGCGCGAGAAAAAATCCCTGGAAGCCGTGGTCGGCACGCTCACCGGCGTCGGTGGGCGGCTTGCCGAGGCCCGCGATCTGTTCGAACTGGCCCGCGAGGAAGAAGACCAGGAAACCCTGGCAGCCGTCGAAAGCGATCTTGATGCGGCCGAAAGTCTGGTCGCCGACCTCGAATTTCGACGCATGTTCAACAACCCGGCCGACCCCAACAACTGCTTCATCGACATCCAGGCCGGCGCCGGCGGTACCGAAGCCTGCGACTGGGCCTCGATGCTGCTGCGCCAGTACCTGAAATACTGCGAACGCAAGGGCTTCAAGACCGAATTGCTGGAACAGACCGAAGGCGATGTGGCCGGCATACGCAGCGCCTCGATCAAGGTTGAGGGCGACTATGCCTACGGCTTCCTGCGCACCGAAACCGGCGTGCACCGCCTGGTGCGAAAGTCGCCCTTCGATTCCTCCGGCGGACGACACACCAGCTTCGCCAGCCTCTACGTCTATCCCGAGATCGACGATTCGATCGAGATCGAGATCAATCCCGCCGACCTGCGCGTCGATACCTTTCGCGCCTCGGGTGCCGGCGGCCAGCACATCAACAAGACCGACTCGGCGATCCGCATCACCCACGCCCCGACCGGCATCGTGGTGCAATGCCAGAATGACCGCTCGCAGCACCGCAACCGCGCGGAGGCCATGACGATGCTGAAATCACGCCTCTACGAACTCGAACTGCGCAAGCGCCAGGCCGAAGCCGACAAGCTCGAAGCCGGCAAGACCGATGTCGGCTGGGGTCACCAGATTCGCAGCTACGTGCTCGACAACTCACGCATCAAGGATTTGCGCACCAATGTCGAAATCTCGGCCACCCAGAAAGTGCTCGACGGCGACCTTGACCAGTTCATCGAAGCGAGCCTGAAACAAGGCATTTGATCCATTACTTCCGCAATCGGACACCATCATGACTGATCAGCAACAGCCACCTGTCGACGAAAACCGCCTCATTGCCGAGCGTCGCGAAAAACTCGCGACATGGCGCGCCACCGGCAAAGCCTTTCCCAACGACTTCTCCCGCGAGAATCTGGCGGGCCGGCTCGACGAGCTATACAGCGCCAAGACGCGCGAAGAACTCGAGGCCTCCCCGATAGAAGTCAAAATCGCCGGCCGCATCATGCTCAAGCGGGTGATGGGCAAGGCCAGCTTTGCCAGCATTCAGGACGTTTCCGGGCGCATCCAGGTGTTTGTCAGCAACGACATCACCGGCGAGGAGGTGCACAAGGAGTTCAAAGGCTGGGACCTGGGCGACATCGTCGGCTGCGAAGGCACGCTGTTCAAGACCAAGACCAATGAGTTGACCGTGCAATGCAGCAGCATCCGCCTGCTGACCAAATCGCTGCGCCCCTTGCCGGAAAAATTTCACGGCCTGACCGATGTCGAGCAGAAATACCGCAGCCGCGAACTGGATCTGATCACCAACGAGCAGACGCGCTTCACCTTCGTCGCCCGCAGCCGGATGATCCAGTCGATCCGCAACTACATGATGCATCACGGCTTCCTTGAAGTGGAAACACCGATGATGCATCCCATCCCCGGCGGCGCCACCGCCAAGCCCTTCACCACGCACCACAACGCGCTGGACATGCAGCTGTTCCTGCGCATCGCGCCGGAACTGTATTTGAAACGGCTGGTGGTCGGCGGCTTCGAGAAAGTCTTCGAGGTCAATCGCAACTTCCGCAACGAAGGACTCAGCCCGCGCCACAATCCCGAGTTCACCATGATGGAGTTCTACGAGGCCTACACCGACTACCGGCGGCTGATGGATTTCACCGAGGGCCTGCTGCGGCATTCGGCGCGCGAGGCGCTGGGCACCGAAGTGTTCGAGTACCAGGGCCGCACGCTCGACCTGTCCAAACCTTTCGCCCGCCTGACCATTGTCGGCGCCATCCATCACTACCACCCCGGCTACAGCTTCGAACAACTCAACGATGCCGATTGGCTGCGCCAGAAGCTCAAGGACCTCAGGGTCGATCTCAAGGCGCCGCATCTGGCCCACGCCGGACTGGGCAGCCTGCAGCTGGCGCTGTTCGAAGAGACCACCGAGGCCGAGTTGTGGGAACCCACCTACATCATCGACTATCCGGCCGAGGTTTCGCCGCTGGCGCGCAGCAGCGACAACAATCCGGAAATCACCGAGCGTTTCGAACTGTTCATTGTCGGTCGCGAAATCGCCAACGGTTTCTCCGAGTTAAACGATCCGGAAGATCAGGCCGCGCGCTTCATGCAGCAGGCCAAGGCCAAGGAGGCCGGCGACGAAGAGGCGATGTACTACGACGCCGACTATATCCGCGCCCTGGAGTATGGCCTGCCGCCAACGGGCGGCTGCGGCATCGGCATCGATCGCCTGGTGATGCTGCTGACCAACGCCGCTTCGATCCGCGACGTGATTCTGTTCCCGCAGATGCGGCCGGAGTAGTGCCGGGGTGAAACCGATTCCGCTGGTTCCCGCCGAACCGGCGGCAGCCGGTGACGGCACGCCGTATTCGTCGATCTACGACGATGTCTATCACGCGACACACGGCGCAGCGGAACAAGCCCGTCACGTTTTTATTCGCGGCAATGACTTTCCCGAACGCTGGATCGGCAGCGGCAGTTTCTCCATTCTCGAAACCGGCTTCGGCCTCGGCCTGAATTTTCTCGCCACCTGGCAGGCATGGCGCGCATCGAAGTCAGGCGGCCGCCTGCATTTTGTCTCGGTGGAACAGCATCCCTTCCGCCGCAATGACCTTGCCGGCTTGCTGGCGCCGCATTCCGAGTTGAACAGCCTCGCCGCAGAGCTGCTGGCGCAATGGCCGCCACTGACGCCGGGGTTTCATCGTCTGCATTTTGACGACGGCAGCGTGACGCTGACACTCCTGTTTGGCGAAGCGCAGACCCTGCTGCCACAACTGGTGGCAAACATCGACGCTGTCTATCTCGACGGTTTCTCGCCAGCAAGAAACCCCGAGTTGTGGTCTGCCGCACTGCTCCGCACCATTACCCGCCTGTGCAAACCCCGGGCGACGCTGGCAACCTGGAGCGTTGCCGGGGAAGTCCGCCGTGCCATGGAACAGGTGGGCTGGCGGCTGGAGCGTCGCCCCGGTTTCGCCGCAAAGCGCGAAATGCTGATCGGTTGCCTTGAGAACGCCGTATCGCCAACGCCGACTTTTCGCCTGCCTCGGCCACCGCTTGAGCGACGTGCCATCGTCATCGGCGCCGGACTTGCCGGCACGGCAGTCTGCGAACGTCTGGCCAGTCGCGGCTGGCAGGTTGAACTGTTTGAACGCCATGCCGCTCCCGCGCAGGAAGCCTCCGGCAACCCGGCGGGAATCCTGCTGCCGCATCTGGCGAAGGATGATGCACTGGCGGCTCGATTTTCCCGCGCCTGTTACCTGTATGCGCTGCACCGCTTTGCCGGGCTTCCCACACTGCGCTGGTCGCCCTGCGGCGTGCTGCAGATCGCCCGCGATCCGGCCCACGAGGCCTTGCAACGTGAAACCGTGCGGCAACTGGAACTGCCGGAAGAATTCGTCTGCTTCCTCGAACAGGAAGCGGCGTCCAGCCTCGTCGGCCACTCGATGGCCCACGGCGGCTGGTGGTTTCCCGGCGGTGGCTGGGCCAGTCCGGGCAGCGTCTGTACCACCCTGCTGATGGCCGCTCGCCGCTTCGTCCATGCTCAATTCAATACCGAGGTGGCGGCGCTGAGAGAAACGACGGACGGCTGGCAGGTCTTCGACGCCCAACAACGGGTCTTGGCGACGGCGCCTCACGTCATCCTCGCCAACGCCGACTCCGCCAACCGGCTGCTGCCCCGCAGCCTGCCCCTGACGCCGATTCGCGGCCAGATCAGCTGCCTGCCCAAAGACCAGGCTGCCCATATCGAGGCGTCCCTGCATCACGTGCTGTGTCGCGCCGGCTATGTCACTCCGGCACAAGCCGGCGTGATCAGCGTCGGCGCAAGTTTTGATCGCGACGACACCGATTTGTGCATGCGACTGGCCGACCATGACGGCAACATGCAACGACTTGACGAACTGCTGCCGGGTACCGCACAGGGTATTGATCTGGCGCGACTCGGCGGCCGCGTTGGCCTGCGCAGTGCAGCGCCCGATCGACTGCCGCTGATCGGCACTCTGGCGGACACGGCGGCAGATGCAGGACGCGAGCCGACCCTGAACACGTTACCGCGCATGGCCGGTCTCCATGCCCTGCTCGGACTTTCGGCGCGCGGCATGGTCTGGGCGCCGCTGGCGGCAGAACTGCTCGTCAGCCAACTGGAAGGCGATCCCTTGCCGATTGAGCGCGATCTCGCGCGAGCGGTCGATCCCGCCCGCTTTCATCTGCGCGCACTGCGCCGCGGTGCGGAAGCTTTGTAACAGATGTAACAGCTGATTGCGCCTGCCCCTTGCCTGCCCGGTCGCACGGTAATGTGCTGACACGCACTACACACAAGGAGCAAATCATGGAAGCAAACCAAGTCACCCCGACACCCGCCGCCTCGCGCACGCACCCGCTGCTGCTGGCCGCCGCCGCCTCGGTCACGATACTCAGCCTGGCCGGCGCAGCCACCCTTGCCGGCTGGCTGCCAGGCCCCGGTGCCGGCAATGCCGATCCGGCCAAACTGGCATTGGCCTCGCCCCAGATCACTCCCGCCGCACCGGTCGCGATCCAGCCGCCGGCACCTGTCCCGCAGGAAAAGGCATCTTCCGTGACCCGGCCCAGCAAGCGCGAATCGGTCAGCACCCGTCGCGCCGCGCCGGTGACCGAATCACCCGCGGTCGCCGTGTCACGAGCGCCGACTTTTGCGGCATCGACGCCAGCACCGGTGTGTCACGAATGCGGTGTCGTCGAGGCCGTGCGCGAAGTGGCCGTGGAACCGAAAGGCAGCGGTGGCGGAGCGGTCGCCGGCGGCGTGGTTGGCGGAATTATCGGCAACCAGATAGGCAAAGGCGCGACACGCGACATCGCCACGGTGCTCGGCGCTGTCGGCGGCGCCTATGCCGGCAATCACATCGAAAAATCAACCAAGGAAAGCAAGCGCTACGATGTGATCGTGCGTTTCGAAGATGGCAGTACGCGGACGTTCAGCAGCGAGACGCCACCGGCCTGGCAAAGCGGCGATCGCGTCAGGCTTCAGAACGGCCTGCTGACCATCGGCGGCGGCAGGACCGGCAACAACGTGGCAATCTGACCGAAAGCAAGCTCGGGCTCTCTCGGCTCCATGGGCTCCGGCAGCATCGGACCCTGCATCAGGCTGGCAATGCGCCGGCCTGATTCGCGCAGTTCTTCCGTCCAGTCAGAGTCTTCGGCCGTCTCAGGCGCCAGGGCTTCCAGTTGATCGGCCACCTCGCGGCCATTCCACTTGGCGCCCGCCAGCAAAGCCATCGCCATGGTTTCCGCCTCCTGAACCTGCTGCGGACGATCGCTGGCGCGCAGCACGCGCGCACCGGCAAACGACGCTGCCGACGTCACGGCGGTCGCCGTCAAGGCCGAGCCGGCCGCGCTCGTCGCAGCACCGCCGGTTACCGCCACGGCGCCACGCACGATATTCAGCGCGGGAAACAGAATCTGGGTGGCGATCGCGACCAGAATGCTGGTGGTGACGTTCTCTTCATGGTGTCCGGCAATGACATGGCTCATTTCCCGCGCCAGCACGAAAGCCAGGGTGACATCGTCCGGTTCGAGATGGCGCAGGCCCCGGAATATCACCACGGTGCCGCCGGCACTGGAAGCGGATCCGGCTTCGGCCTTGTCGGCAACGATGAATTCAAAGCGCGCAAAGCGCGAGATCAGATCCGGGTGCTGCCGATAGGCGGCATCGGTCAGGCGCTTTCCCAGAATGAGGATGCGCTGATCAAATTCTCTGTCGGCGACGCAATCGACATCGCTGCAGGAAGGCGAATCCTCGGCCGTCACCAGTTGCAAGCGCATGTCCAGTTCCGAGTAGACCGCACTGAACCCGAGCAAGGCGGATGGCGCACGCAATTGCGAACGCCCCTGAGGCGAAGTCGCGCAGGCGCTGACGAAAAAAACCAGCAGCAAGGAAAGCAGGAAGGCCGGCATGGTCCGCACTGTCCGCCCTCGGCGGAAGCTTGTCAAGCCGCATCAGTCGGGCAACACCGCCGACAAACGGGCCAGCACACGCTCGCGCCCCATGATTTCCAGCACGGCATCGATGGAAGGCGACTGAGGCAGGCCCAACAAAGCCACGCGCAATGGAATCGCCAACTGCGGCATTTTCAGGCCCGCGCCTGCCGCCGCCTGCTTGACGGCCTGCCCCAGATCAGCGGCCTGCCAGGTGCATGTCGACAAGCGCTCACGCAACTGTTTCAAGCCCGCGAGTGCCGCCTCGGTAAAATGCTGGGCACTCAGTTCGGCCGAAGGCCTGGGCGCTGAAAAGTAGGGATGCAAGGCATCCGCCAGTTCGTTCAGATTGCCGACGCGATCCCGATAAAGCGCGGCCAGCCCCGCCACATCGGGACCATCGGTGACAGCGATGCCCTGCCCGGCCAGACGGCGCGTCGCCTCGGCTGCCAGGCGTTGCGGATCGGCCAGCTTGAGGTAGTGCGCGTTGAGCCAGTTCAGCTTGCCGGTATTGAACTGCGCCGCCGAGGCCGTGATGTGATCGAGATCGAACCACTGCACGAACTGCTCCATGCTGAACACTTCCTCGTCCCCATGCGACCAGCCCAGCCGCGCCAGATAGTTCAGCACCGCCTCGGGCAGATAGCCGTCTTCCTCGTACTGCATCACCGAAACCGCGCCATGGCGCTTCGACAGCTTCTGCCCGTCGTCACCGAGAATCATCGACACATGGGCGTACTGCGGAATCGGGGCGCCCAGCGCCTCGAGCAGATTGATCTGGCGCGGCGTGTTGTTCACATGGTCGTCGCCACGAATCACGTGGGTGATGTTCATGTCGCGATCATCGACCACGACGCAGAAGTTGTAGGTCGGCGTGCCATCGGCCCGCGCGATGATGAAATCATCCAGTTCGCTGTTGGCGAATTCGATGCGCCCCTTGACCTGATCTTCCCAGGCCACCACGCCGTCCTGCGGATTGCGGAAGCGAACCACCGGCGGCACATCGGATGGCGGTGAAGGCAGCGTTCTACCCGGTTCGGGCCGCCAGCGACCATCGTAGCGAGGCTTTTCCTTTCTCGATTCCTGCTCCGCACGCAGGGCGTCAAGCTCATTCTTCGACATGTAGCAGTGATACGCAGTGCCCGCCGCCAGCATTTCCGCAATCACCTCGCGGTAGCGACCCATACGCTGCATTTGATAGAAAGGGCCTTCGTCATGTTCAAGCCCCAGCCACTGCATGCCGTCGAGAATTGCCTGCACCGCCTCGGGCGTGGAACGCGCCACATCGGTATCCTCGACGCGCAAGACAAATACGCCGCCATGACGACGCGCATAGGCCCAGGAAAACAATGCGGTGCGAGCACCGCCAATGTGAAGAAAACCCGTCGGGCTGGGGGCAAAGCGAGTGCGTACGGTCATGGGAATTCGAAGCTTGGCGAAAGCTGGATTCTACGCCACGCGGCAGGCCGGATTGACCGCCGCATGGGCTTTGTGGTCTAATGCGCGCCTCTTTCGCGGGCGGTTAACTCAGCGGTAGAGTGCCACCTTCACACGGTGGAAGCCACTGGTTCGATCCCAGTACCGCCCACCAGGAACATCAAGGGGTCAGGCCGTTGCCTGACCCTTTTTTGCTTTTGGAGACGATCATGAAAACGCTTCTCATCGTATTCCACTCGATGACCGGCGGCACCCAACAGATGGCGAGCGCTTTGGCTGAGGGTGCTGCTGCTGAAACTGGCGTCACCACACGTCTGCTGCATGCCACGGAATGCGGGCCCGATGACGTGATGAATGCTGATGCCTATGTGTTCGCCACCCCCGAAAATCTTGCGTCGATGTCAGGGCAATTGAAGGACTTTTTCGATCGCTGCTACTACGCCGCACTGGATCGAATCAATGGCAGACCCTATGCAGTTCTGGTTTGCGCCGGCAGCGACGGGGAAAATGCCGTGCGCCAGATCGCCCGCATCGCAACCGGATGGCGCCTGCGATCCGTTGTCGAACCGCTGATTGTGTGTACCCACGCACAAACACCGGAAGCTATTCTTTCGCCAAAAACGATAGCGATTGCGGACCTTGATCGTTGCCGGGAACTGGGAACATTGCTGGCAACCGGACTGGCCATGGGCATGTTCTGAAGACTCCGGAAAAACAAACCCCGACAGTTCGCCGGGGTTTGTTTTTCCTTGAGGCACAAGGCCTGACGCCGGATGCCTGGCCTCAACAGGGCAGGTTCAGAGCGGCCGCTCCAGTTCGAAAACCTTGTGCAGGACCCGCACGGCGAGTTCGAGGTACTTTTCGTCGACCACGACGGAAATCTTTATCTCGGATGTCGAAATCATCCGGATATTGATCCCCTCCTCGGCCAGCGTACGGAACATCTTGCTGGCGACACCGGGATGGGAGCGCATCCCGACTCCAACCGCCGAAACCTTGCAGATCTTGTTGTCGCCATCAATGGCTCGCGCGCCGACGTGCGGCTTGATCTGCTCTTCCAGCATCTTCTTGGCGCGATCGAAATCGCCGCGATTGACGGTAAAAGAGAAGTCCGTGGTGCCATCGTGACCGACGTTCTGGATGATCATGTCGACATCGATGTTGGCATCCGCGATCGGACCGAGTATCTGGTAGGCAATCCCCGGCCGGTCCGGCACGCCAAGCACGGTCAGTTTGGCCTCGTCGCGATTGAAGGCTATGCCGGAAATGATAGGTTGTTCCATCGTGGTTTCGTCCTCGAGAGTGATGAGCGTGCCCATGGTCTCCATGCCTTCTTCTTCGAAGCTGGAAAGCACGCGCAGCTTGACTTTGTATTTGCCGGCGAATTCAACCGAACGAATCTGCAGAACCTTCGAGCCCAGGCTGGCCATTTCCAGCATTTCCTCGAAAGTGATGCGCTCCAGTTTCCTTGCCTCCGGCACAATGCGCGGATCAGTCGTATATACGCCGTCGACATCGGTGTAAATCTGGCACTCTTCCGCCTTGAGAGCGGCCGCCAGGGCCACGGCCGATGTGTCGGAACCGCCCCGCCCGAGCGTGGTGATATTGCCGGCGGCATCGATACCCTGAAAGCCCGCCACGATTATCACGGCGTCAGCGTCGAGATCGCGACGAATGTTGGCATCGTCAATCTCGAGTATTCGTGCCTTGGTAAACGTGCTGTCGGTGAGTACCTTTACCTGGCCGCCGGTATAGCTCTTGGCTTTCAGGCCCAGGTCCCGGATGGCCATCGCCAGCAGCGCGATGGTGACCTGCTCGCCGGTTGAAATCATGACATCGAGTTCACGCGCATCGGGCTGCGGGGAAACATCGTTGGCTAGCGCAATCAGGCGATTGGTTTCCCCGCTCATGGCGGAAACCACCACAACCAGTTGATGGCCTTTCGCCTTCCAGCGCGCGACACGCTTGGCGACATTTCGAATGCGATCGGGAGAACCCATGGAAGTTCCGCCGTATTTCTGGACTATCAAAGCCATTGCCGTGGATTGCCTTAATGAAAAAACGAAATTTTACCCGATAGTCCGCTCTACCAATCGAATCGCGCCCGTGGAATTACCAGCAAAGTAGACTGTTTCGATGTCGACGATCTCATGCCACAACAATTTTCTTGTATGGCAGACGAATTTATCTTAGACTGAATGGCATATTACTTCGGTAATAGATTTCACCGAATCCGCAGTACCGATATCCACACTTAATAAAGACTGATCAAGGAGCAAGCAAATGAAATCCAGCGACACCATCGATGCCCGCGAGCTACGCCGCAAGCTGGGCATGAATCAACAGCAGTTCTGGTCCAAACTGGGTGTGACCCAAAGCGGCGGATCGCGCTACGAGAGTGGTCGCAACATGCCGCGCCCGGTTCAGCAACTGCTGCGTCTGGTTCATGTAGAGCAGATCGATATCCAGAAAATCAAGCGCGAGGACTACGAGGTCATTGAGTACCTGCGCTCCGCCAAGGCGAGTCTGTTCAAGGAACTCAAGAAAGACGCCAAGGCTGCCCTCAAAAGCAAAAAGGGCTAAGGAAACGCTGAACAAGTAGCTACCGTTCGGGCTGAGCCTGTCGAAGCCCTTGATTTGACAGGCTGGCGTTTCGACCGTTCGACAAACTCACGGCTCAACGCGAACGGGCTTGATCAGTGATTTCCTAAACGCTTCCCCTCAAGGGCTGACGCGAACCGTCAGCCCGAGGTGACGGACGCGGTCCGCCAACGCCTCCATCCACTGCGCATCGAGCCGCCCCAGACTGGAGGCCTCCTTCTGCATGGAAGGTCGCGCCAGACTGTAAAGCAGCACGCCGGCAAGCGCCGGCGCAAGGGGCGCGAGCAAAGCCAGATAGTCCTGCATGTCTTGATCCGCAGGGGCCTTGCCGTCGGTCTTGAACACGCAAGTCTGTACCCAGGTCGGTGCCAGCGCCGCACAGCACTTCAGGCGCCGCGACACGGTTTCCGGACGCATGCGGGTGCCGTTGATGCGAGCCATGCCTGACGCCGTAGCCGAATCGAGCTTGAACCAGACTTCACCTTTCATCCGACCGATATGCGCGATGCCGTATTGCACGGCCTTGCGGTCCAGCAGGCTGCCATTCGTTATCAAACGCACCAGTAGCTTGCCGGACAATTCATGCGCCGCCAGCACGCGTTCCACGAGCGCCACCGCCGCGGGGAACTCCGACGCACTGGTTGGTTCGCCATTCCCCGAGAACGCCACGTCGACCAGCTGACGGGCACCCGCAGGCACCCGTGTCGCCATGAAATCACCTTCGCCGGCCCACTGCAGGAAAGTGTTCAGTTCGTTCTCAAGCAGGGACAGATCGATGGGTGGCGGCCCGCCGCGGACCAAATCGGGAACCTGACAATAGATACAGCGCCAATTGCAGGCATTGTTGGGATTCAGATTGATTCCCACCGACACGCCGCCAGCCCGGCGCGAAATAACCGGATACACGTAACGCATGCCCGCGCTGTCGCGGGAATGATTTTCGGTCTTGAGCAGAATACGGGGCATGGCGAGCCAAACAGGTGAACCGGAAAGAAACTGCACCGACTGCGGAGATGCCCAAAAGTCGGCGCTGGCGGGACGGCGCCGGTGCGCGGCTATAATGCGCGCCACGCCTGCCGGCACACATCCGCGACCACTTTGCCACAAACTCGGCCATCCTGACCATGCAAATCACCCGCCGCCTTGAATTCGATGCGGGCCACCGAATTCCGAATCATCTAAGCCAGTGCCGCCACCTCCACGGCCATCGCTACGCGCTTGAAATCACGCTCGGTGGCGGCGTCATCGATGCGGCGGGACGCCCCGACGATGGCATGGTGATGGACTTTTCCGAGGTCAAGACCATCGCCAAGCAACATGTGGTCGATGCCTGGGATCACGCCTTTCTGGTCTGGCGGGGTGATCCCCTAGTGATGGATTTTCTCGGCAGCTTGCCGGACCACAAGACGATTGTGCTCGATCTCGTGCCGACGGCAGAAAATCTGGCGCGGATCGCCTTTTCGATCCTTGAGCCGCTATACCGCGACACCTATGGCAATCATCTGCATCTTGAGCGCATTCGTCTCTACGAGACCCCCAACTGCTGGGCCGACGCAACGCGCGACGACCTGCCCTGAGCATCACGTACGAGCCCCCTGATTTGCCTTGGGAGTTGCTTCGCTGTTCCGTCCAGCGGAACACTTGAGGCGCCCGCGATCGATTTGACTGGCAAGGCTTTGTTTGATTGTCTCCCGGGAACTCCGATGCTATGGTTGCCATTCGTCACCAGACAATCAGAACAACAATAAGGAGAATGCCCCATGCAAGGCTTGATGATGAACCGCCAGTTGATGATTTCATCCCTTTTGACGCACGCCAGTCAGAATCACCATGACACCGAGATCGTCTCTCGCCTGCCGGTCGGGGCTACCCACCGCTACACCTATTCGGATGCCCATCGCCGTTCCCGGCAACTGGTGCGGGTTCTGCTGGCGCTCGGCGTCAAGGCCGAGGACCGGATAGGCACACTGGCCTGGAACACCCATCGGCATTTCGAAATCTACTATGCGGTGTCCGGCATGGCCGCGATCTGCCATACCATCAACCCGCGTTTGTTCCCTGAGCAAATCGCCTATATCGCCAATCACGCCGACGATCGGTTCATTTTCTTTGACGTGAATTTTACGAAGCTGGTCGAGACTTTGGCACCGCTGTGTCCGACCGTAAAGGGCTGGATCGCCCTGTGCCAGCGGGAGGAAATGCCTGAGTGCGCGATTCCGAATCTGCTTTGCTACGAAGATCTGATGGCGGCGCAATCCGACGACTATGAGTGGCCGGAGTTCGACGAAAACACGGCATCTTCGCTGTGCTACACCTCGGGTACTACCGGCAACCCCAAGGGAGTCCTCTACTCGCACCGCTCCACCGTGCTGCACGCCTATGGCTCCAGCGTGCCGGATGGGCTGGGACTCTCGGCGCGCGATTGCATCCTGCCCGTGGTGCCGATGTTCCATGTCAATGCCTGGGGCCTGCCCTATGCCTGCGCACTGAACGGAGCCAAGCTGGTGTTGCCGGGACCGCACCTCGATGGCGCCAGTCTGCATTCGATGTTCGAGGAAGAAGGCGTCACCATGTCGGCCGGCGTGCCGACCATATGGCTCGGGCTGTTGAACCACCTGCAAGAGAACAAACTCAAGCTTTCGACCGTCAAACGCCTGGTCATTGGCGGATCCGCAGCACCGCCGGCCATGATCCGCAGTTTTGATGACCTGTTTGGCGTCACCGTACTGCATGCCTGGGGCATGACGGAAATGAGTCCGCTGGGTACGGTCAACACCTACAAGAAGAAGCATCTGACACTGCCGGCGAAAGACCGTGATCGCATTCGCCTCAATCAGGGCCGCAGCATTTTCGGTGTCGAAATGAAAATTACCGATAGTGACGGCAACGCCCTGCCTCATGACGGCAAGGCCTTTGGCGACCTGCTGGTACGTGGCCCCTGGATCACCAGCGGCTACTTCAGGAGCGAAGGCGGCGAAGCCCTTGTCGATGGCTGGTTTCCCACCGGCGATGTCGCCACCATCGATGCCGATGGCTACATGCAGATTACCGACCGCTCGAAAGACGTGATCAAGTCAGGCGGCGAATGGATCTCCTCGATTGACCTCGAGAATATCGCCGTCGCCCATCCGGCCGTTGCCGAGGCTGCCGTTATCGGCGCCGTCCATCCGAAATGGGACGAACGTCCGCTGCTGGTCGTGATCAAGAAAGCCGGCAAGGACGTCACCCGGGAGGACCTCATCGCCTTCTACGAGGGCAAGGTCGCGAAATGGTGGATACCCGATGACGTGATATTTGTCGATGAATTGCCACACACCGCCACCGGCAAGCTTTCCAAACTTCAGTTGCGCGAGCGGCTGAGCGACTATCGTTTTCCAGGAGCCTGAATTGACTACACCCATTGCGCTTTGCGGTTTCTCCATCAGCAACTATTACAACAAGGTCAAGCTCTCTCTACTGGAAAAGCAGATTCCGTTCACTGAATCCCTGGTCTATCCCTCCCAGAAAGAGGAAATGCTGGCCGAATCGCCCATGGGCAAAGTTCCCTTTCTGAGGACGCCCAGGGGCGTACTGAGCGAATCCCAGGTCATCACCGAGTTCATCGAGGAAAGCTGGCCCGAACCCGCGCTCTTTCCACGCGACATTTTCGAGCGCGCCCAATGCAGGGAACTGATCGAGCACCTTGAACTGCATCTCGAACTGCCGGCACGTCGCCTGTATTCCGAAGCGTTCTTTTCGGGCAGCGTATCGGACGAGGTCAAGCAGGAGGTCGCGATCCTTCTGGAAAAAGGCCTCAAGAGCCTGGAGCGGCGCGCCCGCTTTGCGTCCTATCTCGGCGGCGACAGCCTGACCCACGCCGATTGCGCTGCCTGGTGCCACCTGCCTCTGGTCAGCCAGGCCACCCGCAAGATCTATGGTCGCGATTTCCTCGACGAATTCCTGCCCGACGCCAAACCTTACCTCAAGCGCATCGGTGAACGGCCTCATGCGCAAAAAGTGAATGATGACCGCAAAGCTGCCATGGAGGCCTATATGTCGAAGGCCAAGAAATGAGCGATTGCGTCAATATCAAGCACATCGACGGCATTTGCTGGATTGAAATGGCGCGCGCAGAAAAGAAGAACGCGCTCACCGCCGCGATGTACCAGACAATGGCCGATGCGCTTGCCGGTGCCGAATCGGATCCCGCAGTTCGGGTCATCCTGATTTCCGGCGCAGGCGGCAATTTCACCGCCGGCAACGACTTGACGGACTTTCTCGAAAAGCCGCCGCTGGATGAAAGCGCTCCCGTGTTTCGCTTCATCAATGGCTTCGCCAACCTGCAAAAGCCTTTTGTCGCTGCGGTTGAAGGCGTGGCGATCGGCGTCGGAACCACGATGTTGCTCCATGCCGACCTCGTCTATGCCGCCGCCAAGGCGCGTTTCGCTCTGCCTTTTGCCAATCTCGGTCTGACGCCGGAAGCGGCTTCGAGCCTGCTGTTGCCACTGCGTGCGGGGTACGCCCGGGCGGCCGAGATGCTGATGCTGGGTGAAGTGTTCTCCGCGCAAACGGCCCTGGAAGTCGGCATTGCCAACGCCATCGTGCCCGATGGCGAGGTGCTGGATCATGCCCTCGAACGCTGCCGCAAACTAGCTGCGCAACCGACCGCGTCGATCCTCCTTACAAAACAGTTGATGAAGCGCGCGCAGCAGCCGCTGATCGACGAAGCCATGGCCGCCGAAGCCGAGGTGTTCAAGCAGCGTCTTGCTTCGCCCGAAGCCAAAGAGGCGTTTGCCGCTTTTCTCGAAAAGCGGAAACCTGATTTCTCGAAATTCAACCAGGCTGATCAAGGGCGCAAGCGGCCTCGGTGCTAAAATTCGCCCCCTTGGGGAAGCGTGGCAGAGCGGTTGAATGCACCGGTCTTGAAAACCGGCAACGTCGCAAGGCGTTCGTGAGTTCGAATCTCACCGCTTCCGCCACTCACTTTCTGGGAACTTGCCGGCATACGTTGCTGTCGAAGTCCTCAATCGTTTGAGGAGGATGAATTGACCATGGACAACGTTCACACTTACCCCCAAACCGCCGATGTCGATCTTGCGCAGCGCCAGAATCGGGTCCTGCGCAATACCTATGCCTTGCTCGCCTTGTCGATGGCGCCCACCGTCGCCGGCGCTCTGGTCGGCGTACAACTGAATTTTTCCTTCCTCGCCGGCAGCCCCTTCATCGCATTCATGCTGTTTCTCGGCGTGGCCTGGGGCTTCATGTGGGGAATTGAGCGCACCAAGAACAGCGGCATGGGCGTCGTCTTGCTGCTCGGCTTTACCTTCTTCATGGGCCTGATGTTGTCGCGCATCCTGAAAGTTGCACTTGGGTTCTCCAACGGCGGCTCGCTGATCGCGATGGCCGCCGGTGGCACGGGAGCAATTTTTGTCGCGCTGGCCGGTGTCGCATCGACGACAAAGCGGGATTTTTCCAATATCGGAAAATTTCTGTTCGCCGGCGTTGTACTTCTGCTGGTGGCGATAGTCGCCAATATCTTCTTCCAGATTCCGGCACTGGCACTGGCGATTTCCGCGATTGCGATAGTCATTTTCTCGGCTTACATACTCCACGACATCAGCCGCATCGTGCACGGCGGGGAAACCAACTACATTTCCGCGACGCTGGCCGTTTACCTGGATGTCTATAACATCTTCGTCAATCTGTTGCACCTGTTGATGGCCTTCAGCGGCGATCGCGACTGACGCAGACCGGCTGGAAAGTCGGCGCTGGCGATACGGCGAGCGAAAGCAATGCGGCACAAGAACGGCGACCCGGGTCGCCGTTCTTGCGTTTGCAAGCCTTTATTTTTCGAACAGCACGATCGATTCGAGATGTGAAGTGTGCGGAAACATGTTCGCAATGCCGGCACCAATCAAACGATAGCCTTTCACATCAACCAGCACCGCTGCGTCCCGCGCCAGCGTCGCCGGACTGCAAGAAACGTACACGATGCGCCGCGGGCCACCTTCCATCGGCAAGGCGTTGACCACCGCTATCGCCCCTTCGCGCGGCGGATCGATCAATAGCTTGTCGATCACACCGAAAGCCGAAATGCTCTCTTCGGTCGCCTCGAACAAATTGGCAACAGCAAATTCGCAACGCTCCGCCAAACCGTTGCGCACCGCGTTCTCGTGGGCGCGCTTGACCAGAGCCGCACTTCCCTCAATGCCGAGCACGCGCGCGCCCAGACGTGCAATCGGCAGGGAAAAGTTCCCCAGCCCGCAGAACAGATCGGCAATCCGCTCGCCGGCCACTGGCTGCAGCATGGCCATGGCGCGACGCACCAGCATGCGATTGACGCCAAGGTTGACCTGTGTGAACTCGGTGGGATGGAACAGCATTTCGAGACCGAAATCCGGCAGTTCGTAGCTTGGCAGCGGCGCATCGGCCGGATGAAACAGAGTGACGGTTTCGGGGCCCTTCGATTGCAGATACCAGACAATCCCATGGGCATCGGCAAAGAGTCGCAGGCGATCCAGATCGTCCTCCGTCAGTGCCTCAAGATGGCGCAACAGCAGCACAGTCCGTGTCCCACCCACCGCTACCTCGATCTGCGGCATGCGATCCGGCTGCGACATGCCATCGATCAAGCGCTTCAGCGCGGGTATCAGTTGCGAAACATGGGGTGGCAGCACCGCACATGAATCCATTACCGCCACGTAGCTGCTGTGCTTTTCGCGAAAGCCGACCAGGGTGCCGCCTTTGTTGGCGACATGGCGCACCGAAAGTCGGGCGCGCAGCCGATACCCGCTGCCAGAGCCGGCGATCGGCGGGAAAATCTGTTCCGCTCGAATGCGGGCGATGTGCCACAGCGCATCTTCCAGAATGCGCTGCTTGGCCGCGGTCTGACCCGCGAGATTGAGGTGCTGCATCGAACAGCCTCCGCAGAGACCGAAATGCGGGCAAGGCGCCGCGACCCGCTGACTTGAGGCCCGAATCACGGTCAGTGCATGCGCCTCTTCGTAGCTCTTTTTGCGCCGATGACTTGCATACTCGACCGTTTCACCGGGCAAGGCACCGTCAATGAACACTACCTTGCCGTCGACATGGGCGACGCCGCGTCCTTCATGGTCCAGAGACTCGATATCAGCAAGCGGCATTTGTCAGTCAAGCCCGTCGAAAAGGGCTGTGATTATAATCGGGCCTCGAGCGCGTCCCTGTCGTTGCATAAATTACACGGGCGAAAGGCCGCCCACCCTCCATTCAAGGCAGAACGGTTTTCCCTTCCGGAGCACCATGCACTGACCATGAACCCCGTCTATACACTGCTTACCAGCGAGGTCGAATATCGCAACGCCTGTGACCTGGTCCTGGCGCGGGCCGTGCATCAGGTACTTATTTTCGACCGCGATCTTGTGGCGCTGCGGCTGGATGAGCAGGCGCGGCTGGAGGCCCTGGCCAGTTTTCTGCGAATGGGCGGCCCGCGCAGAATCCGGATCGTGCTGCACGACCCGGGCCCGCTGGAACGCAACACCACGCGCCTGATGCAATTGATCGCGCGCTATTCGCATCTCGTTGAAATGAGACAAAGCCCCGACGATCTTCGTCACCTCGCCGACACCCACGTCCTCGCCGACGAAGGGCATGGTGTGCGCCGCTTCCATGTCGACCAGCCCCGCAGCGCTCTCGTTCTCGATGACCCGATCTCGATACACCCGTGGCGGAAGCGTTTCGAAGAGATTTGGAAACTCTCGCGTCCCTGCCTGAGAATCAATACCACCGGTCTGTAGCTCCGGGAAAACCTCACCGGCACGATAGTGGATGCTTTGTTGTCGGCATTCTTCACGAACAACCAAGGCCGGGCCGACCCCGAGCCTTGCAACTGGTTTTCAGTTTGGCCGAATCAAAGATCGCGCCAGGAAAACCCTGCATCCTGGGTTGCGATTCCGATCCAGTCGGTCTCGCAGTCAAGCGCGGCGGCCAAGGCAGTCCGCGCCAATTCGGAAGAATTGTTCTCCGCGGAAAGATGCGCGGCCACGACATGGCGCAGATTCGAACTTTTCACTTTCGCCAGCAACGAGGCGGCGGCAGAATTGTCCAGATGCCCCCAGAGACCGCCAACCCTGCGCTTCAAAGCCGGTGGATAGCTTCCTTGCGCCAGCATCCTCGCATCGTGATTGCATTCCAGCACCAGCGCATTGCAACCCTCCAGCATCGCGACCATATGCGGTGTGACATGGCCGGCGTCGGTCAGCACTCCCAGCCGTTGCCTACCGTCAGTCAGAACAAACTGCACCGGCTCGCGCGCATCATGGGGCACTGGAAAAGGCTGCGCGGAAATGTCGCCAATGGCAAACGGCGCATGGCTATCGATCAGCGTGACAGGCACTTCACCACCATCGTCGCGAGAAGCGGCAAGGGTGCCGTGGGTCATCAAAATCGACCAGCCGAAACGTCTGGCGCAGGCGAAAGCGCCTCCGAGGTGATCCGAGTGTTCATGCGTCACCAGCACGGAGTCAACCTGGCTGGTGGCGATGCCCAAGCGCTCCAGCCGTCGCGCCGTTTCGCGCGGCCCAAAACCGGCATCGATCAGTATCCGGGTAGTGCCGGCTTCGACCAGCAAGGCATTGCCTCGACTACCGCTGCCGAGGGAAGCGAAGCGCACCCTGCTCCGCCTATTTCAACTGCTCATGCAACAGGCCGAGAATGCGCCGCGACGTATCCGATTTATCAACGCCGCCTTCACGCGTCAGAACCTGCACCGATGTCGAATCACCGGCTGTCTTTACGTGAATTCGATACTGCGATTGCTCAGGCTTGGTATCTGAACCACCTTTCCAGAACATCAGCTTGGACAGAAAGCCTTTGTTCTCGCCCGATTTCTTGCTATCGGTATCGGGATCGATATAACGCACGAAATACAGCCCCTGCGAGCGGTCGCGGTCTTCAACGGTAAAGCCGACGCGATCCAGCGCCAGACCGACGCGACGCCATGCACGATCGAAGGCTTCTTCCAGCAGCAGCGCACCGGCACCATCACTGGCGCGGGAAAGCTTGGCCCTTTCTTGCCTCTGTTCAGCGGCAACCATGGTCTTGGCGCGCGATTCCTCGACACCGAGGCGCACCATCAGACGCCGCAACATCTCGGCTTCGAGTTCCGGATCTGCCGGACGCGGCTGCCATTTCGTCTCCGACTTGCCTTCGTTGACGTAAATCTCGTACATGCCGCGGTGGCTGATGTAAATCTCGACCGTGCCGGGCTCGATGCCCTTCTCAAGGCGGGTACGAAATTTGTCTCTTTCTGCTGTCGAGTAGAGGCTGTCGAACACTTTGCCGAGACTGCCGCGAATGAAATCCTGGGGAAGCTTGGCCCGATTTTCGGCCCAGTCGGTTTCCATGATGCCGGCTTCGGGAACTTCCACATTGATCAGGAACCCGAGTTCCTGCCAGAACTCCTTGACGCCGGGCCAAAGATTGTCTGCAGATCCCGCGACGACCAGCCAGCGCTGCGTTCCCGAGCGCTCGACGCGCATTTTGTCGACCTGTGGCAGCAAATCCTGCGCGGTCGTGGTGCGCGCCTGTCCTGCGCGCTCGTTCGAATAGGCCGAGTAGGTGGCCGTGCCCTTGCTGGCGGCAACATCAGGCACCGCGTAACGCTCGTCGCGGCTCTGCTGGGTCAAGTCCGGCGGAATCTCGAGTGGCGGCAGTTTGCCGGCGGATTTGTACTCGATTTTTTTGGATTCCGGAAGAATGTTTCCGCTACAACCGGCAAGCACGCCTATCAGCAGTATTGAAGTGAACCATGGGCTCAGCAAGAATGAACGATTCATTGTGTATCAGTTTCCCTGTTGAACGGTAATTCCGGCTTCGCGCATGGCGACGCGAACACGCTCGTGGAACTCCGGTGACAAAGGCGTCATCGGCAAGCGGATGCCACCGCCGATCAGCCCGAGTTGCTGCACGGCCCACTTCACCGGTATCGGATTTGCCTCGTGAAACAGATTGCGATGCAAACCAAGCAAGCGAAAATTCGTCTCTCGCGCCGTGGCCAGATCACCCGCGATCGCCGCCGCGCACATCTGGTGCATCAGGCGCGGAGCCACATTCGCCGTCACCGAAATCGAACCCTGGCCGCCCAGCAGCATCAAGGCGATTGCCGTCGCATCGTCGCCGCTGTACACGCTGAAGCCGGCCGGTACGCGCTTCAGCAAATCCGATCCGCGCTCGATATTGGCCGTGGCGTCCTTGATGCCGACGATATTGGGCACTTGCGCCAGGCGCAGGGTTGTGTCGTTGGCAATGTCGGCCACAGTGCGCCCCGGCACGTTGTACAGGATCATCGGCAGTTCAACGGCCTCGGCGATCGTCTTGAAATGCTGGAACAGACCTTCCTGGGTCGGCTTGTTGTAATACGGAACGACCGAAAGATGTGCGTCCGCTCCGGCCTGGCGAGCGAACTGCGCCAGTTCGACCGCCTCTGCCGTCGAATTGGCGCCAGTTCCGGCAATCACCGGAATGCGGCCGGCAACCTGCTTCACTGTCGCCTCGATCAGCGCGCAATGTTCCGCGTAATTCACGGTCGGGGATTCCCCCGTGGTGCCAACGACCACCACACCATCCGATCCTTCGGCAATATGCCAGTCGAGCAAACGCTGCAATGCAGGCAGATCGAGCGAACCATCATCCTGCATTGGCGTGAGAATCGCGGGAATGGAGCCTTGTAGTGTCTTCATGAACGTATCCAGAACGGAATGCCGAACCCGGCAACCAGATGAGTGCGAAAGAAGCTGAATTCTAACTGATGGCCATGCATCGACGCATCCAGCAATGCCAGCTTACAAATCGGCCAGCACCTTGATATGCGTGGCCACGCTGCGGGCCAGGGCCGACAGCGAGTAGCCGCCTTCCAGCAGCGAAACGATCCGCCCGCCGGCGGATTCCACGGCAATCTGCTTGATCTGCTCCGTGACCCACGCATAGTCGGATTCCACCAGCCCCAGCGAGGCCATGTCATCCTCATAGTGAGCATCAAACCCGGCCGAGATGAACACCATTTCGGGTTTGAACTCGCGCAATCGCGGCAGCCAGATATCGCTGACCACCTGCCGAAACTCGTCGCCGCGCGTTCCGGCCGGCAAGGGTACGTTGCACATATTGGACGCGGGATTGTCAGCGCCGCAATAGGGATAGAACGGATGCTGGAATATTCCGGCCATCAGAACCCGCGGATCGCCGGCAAATATCTCTTCGGTGCCATTGCCATGATGCACGTCGAAATCAATGATCGCCACGCGCGAAAGATCCCACGCGTCGAGTGCGTGTCGCGCCGCGACGGCGACGTTGTTGAAAAAACAAAAACCCATCGCCTTGGCCCGTTCGGCATGATGTCCGGGCGGACGAACGGCGCAGAATGCATTGCTGACATCGCCGCGCATTACCAGATCGGTGGCCAGGCAGCCGGCGCCGGCGGAACGCAGGGCCGCTTGCAGCGTGCCGGGCGACATTGCCGTATCCGGATCAAGATGGAAAATGCCACGCTCCGGGCTGCTGTCGTACACGTGGTCGATGTACTCGCGCGGATGGACGCGCAGCAACTGATCCACTTCGGCCAGTGGCGCATCGTGAAACTGAAGATAGAGATCGAGTCCTGAAGCAATCAGGCGATCACTGATGGCCCCAAGTCGATCCGGACACTCCGGATGATGGGTGCCCATGTCGTGCTGCCAGCAGTCGCGATGGGTGATGAAGGCGGTAGTTGTCATGAGAGGCGCTGGAGCTGATGACTTACAATGCTCTGAAAAACATATTATCCATCAAAGCCTGCAGAATAATCCTACCCCATGAGACTTCCCGAACTCGAGGCCATTCTGGCCGACATCAATCGTATCATTCTGGGCAAGAAGCGGCCGATCCGCCTGGCGCTCGCCTGCCTGCTGGCGCGGGGCCATCTCCTGATCGAAGATTTGCCGGGTGTCGGCAAGACCACCTTGGCCCATGTGCTGGCTCGCGTGCTGGGCCTCGACTTTCAGCGCATCCAGTTCACCAGCGACATGCTGCCCGCGGATATTCTCGGGATTTCGATTTTCGACCGCGAAAGCGGTGCTTTCCATTTCCACCCGGGTCCGATTTTCACGCAAGTCGTTCTCGCCGACGAGATCAATCGCGCCACGCCCAAGGCGCAAAGCGCCCTGCTGGAAGCCATGGAAGAGCGCCAGGTTACCGCGGAAGGAAAGACACGCGCCCTGCCGCGCCCCTTCTTTGTCATTGCCACTCAGAACCCGACACATCAGATAGGCACTTTCCCCTTGCCTGAATCCCAGCTCGACCGTTTTTTGCTGAAGATCGAACTCGGCTACCCCGACCCGGCGGCAGAACGCGAGCTGCTTGCGGGCGCCGATCGGCAACAGATGGTCGCCGATCTGGCGGCGCGGATCGCCCCGCAGCGTCTGATGGAATTGCAGGAGCAGACACGTGCCGTGCACGCTTCCCCAGCCTTGATCGATTATGTGCAGGCCCTGGCGACGCACACCCGCAGCTCGCCACGCTGGCAAGCCGGCCTCTCGCCGCGCGCCTGCCTTGCCTTGCTGGCGGTCGCGCGCGCCTGGGCGCTGCTCGACGGGCGCGAACATGTCCTGCCGGAAGATGTGCAGTCCGTACTTCCCGGTGTGGTCGCCCACCGCCTGAGGCCGCTGGACGACACGGCGCGCACCGATGCCGATGCGGTGGCCGCGGCCTTGATCGAGGCAGTCCCGCTGCCCTGAGGTTGATGCGGTCGATAACGGTACGGCAGACCATGAAACAGGCCAAAAGCGGCGAGAAGACGCTCCCTTTCCCTTCCATCCCCTTCTGGGGGAGGCTGCGGGTTTGCTTGCTTCGCTCGACGCCCGCCGCCGCTGCAAACAAGTGACTCCACGCTGAACATGTTGCTTTCCCTGCGCAGCCGGATCCACGAAACTTTCGTCCGCTGGGCGTTGCGCGTGCGACCGCCCGAAATGGCTCCGATCGTCCTCGTCCAGCGCCGCGTCTATGTTCTCCCAACACGGGCCGGTTTGGCCTACGCCGCCGCGCTCGGCGTGATCCTGCTCGGTGCCATGAACTACAACTTGAGCCTCGGCCATGCCCTGGTGTTTCTGCTGGCCGGCTTGGGAATCGTCGCAATACTCCACACCTTTCGCAATCTGGTAATGCTTTCGATCAGTCCGGGGCGCTGCACGCCGGTCTTTGCCGATGACCTGGCACAGTTCAATCTGGTGCTTGAAAACCAGCGCCCCGATGCACGAACCAGCTTGCGGCTGTTCGTTGCGGACGAAGATCCCGTCGAAGTCGATATAGCGCCCAGCGCCAAAACCATCGCGCCGATCAAAGTCGCTGCCCGGCGACGTGGCTGGTTGCCGATTCCGCGCATAACGATCGAGACCACCTGGCCGCTGGGTCTGGTACGCGCCTGGAGCTATGCCGTACCGGATCTGAACTGTCTGGTGTATCCGAAGCCGGCGGCCAAGGCGCCACCCCTTCCCTGGCAGGGCGAGTCAGCCCGGGGTTCGACCCGGGACGGACGCGGCACCGACGACTTTTCCGGGCTGCGCGCGCACCAGGTGGCCGATCCGCCACGCCATGTCGCCTGGAAGGCGGTGGCTCGCCAGCAGGACGGGCCGCTGCTGACCAAGTTGTTTTCCGGTGCCACGACGCAGGAACTCTGGCTCGACTGGGATGCATTACCGAACTCGATGGATAGCGAACAACGCCTGTCGGTCCTGACTCGCTGGATGCTCGATGCCGACAGTGCGGGTCTGGCGTGGGGCTTGCGCCTGCCATCGATTCGCCTGGAACCCGACAACGGACCGGCGCAACTTGCGGCCGGCCTGCGCGCCATGGCGCTCTACGGCAATGGCGCGCAGTAATCGCCCCGTCAGTCGCCGTCAGGCCTGGTGGCTGCTGGCGTCAGCCCTGGCTGCCAGTCTGCCGCTGATACCGCAAATACCCACCTGGCTGGTCTTTGCCGCCGGCTGCGCCTTCGCCTTGCGCGCCGCGCTGACCTGGCGGCAATGGCATTTGCCGCCGCGCTGGCTGTTGGTGTTGCTGGTTATCGCCGGCACGGTGGGCGTCTTTCTGCAGTACCGAACCATCATGGGCCGCACTCCGGGCATTGCGCTGCTGGTGGTCTTCCTCGCGCTGAAGCTGCTCGAACTTCGCGCCGCACGCGATGCAGTTGCCACCGCGCTGCTGTGCTATTTCCTGGTCCTTGGCCAGTTCTTGTTCACCCAGACCATACCTACCGCCCTGTTGGCGGCTCTCACCATCGTGGTGACCACCGCAACACTGCTTGCGGCGGCCGACGACCGGCCCCATCCGCAGCTGCAACTGCGCCGCTCGGGCCTGATGCTGGCTCAGGCCCTGCCCTTCATGTTGCTGATGTTCCTTCTGTTTCCGCGTGTCGAGGGGCCGCTTTGGGGCTTGCCGCAGGATCGCTTTTCAGCCGTATCGGGCTTGTCCGATTCAATGTCGCCCGGCTCGATTGCCCAACTCTCGCAATCGGATGCCATCGCCTTCCGGGTGCAGTTCAAGGGTGACGTTCCGCCGCAATCTCAGCTCTATTGGCGCGGACCGGTGATGCCGGCGTTCGATGGGCGCAGCTGGCGCGTGACCAAGAAACGCGGTACCTATTCAAAAGTTCCTTACAAAGAAATCGGCACCCCGGTGGACTATGAATTGACCCTGGAGCCGCACGGTCAGTTCTGGCTGTTCGCCCTGGAACTCCCTGGGACTTTACCGCCAGAGAGCTCGCTCACCAGCGATTACCAACCCGTCGCGCGACAGGCGGTGCGCAACCGCATGCGCTACACCCAGCGCGCCTGGCCCGATGCCAGCGCCGGCATTGACGAATCGCCTTCTATCCTCGAAGAGGCGCTGGCACTGCCAGCGAACGGCAACCCGCGGACTCGCGCCATCGGCGCCGGCTGGCGCGCGCAGCATGGCGATGACAGCGCTGCAATCCTTGCCGCCGCGGAAAACCTGTTTCTTCAGCAATTGCTGATCTATACGCTGAATCCACCCCTGATGGGCGCCGACATGGTGGACGACTTTCTGTTCGATTCCAAACGCGGCTTCTGCGAACACTTTGCCGCCGCATTTGTCTATGTCCTGCGCTCCGCCGGCGTGCCGGCACGAGTCGTTGCCGGCTATCAGGGTGGCGAGGTCAATCCCGTGGACGGCTATCTGGTGGTGCGCCAGTACGATGCCCACGCCTGGACCGAAGCCTGGATCGCCGGCCGCGGATGGGTACGCATCGATCCGACGGCGATCTCGGCGCCAAGCCGGATCAACAGCAATTTTGCCGCCGCAGTGCCGGCCGGAGAGACCCTGCCTTTCCTGGCGCGCGGTGATCTGGCCTGGTTGAAAGAACTGCGCAACCGTCTGGATGCCGTCACCAATGGCTGGAACCAGTGGGTACTGGGCTACAACCCGCAGCGCCAACGCGACCTGCTCGCCAGTCTTGGCCTGAAGGAACCGGACTGGCGCAGCATGACCGCCGCACTGTCGGTGCTCTGCGGCGGTGTCCTGCTCGGGCTGACGGCCTGGATCCTGCGCAACCGGCTGCGCGTCGATCCGGCACTCGCGGCGTGGCGGCGATTTACCGCGCGGATGGCGAAACGCGGCATCGCCTGGCGCCCCTGGGAAGGACCGCTGGATTTCGCCGAACGTGCCGCGACTTACGCGCCAGACCGTGCCGCGACTTACGCGCCAGACCGTGCCGGAAGCATCCGCGAAATCGCCGGGCTGTATGCCCGACTGCGCTATGGCCCCGCACCGGACGCCACCGATCTCAAGCTGCTCAAGGCAAAAATTGCCGCCTTCACACCATGATCCGCTTGATTCTTCTGCTCGCGCTACCATTGCTTTGCGTCAGTGCACGCGCCGAAAACTACGCCCAGCGCGAGGATGTGCAAGCCTTCGTTCAGGAAATGCATGAGAAGCACGGGTTTGAACCCATCGTCTTGAATGCGCTGTTCGGGAAAACCAAGCCGATTGCCGCGGTCATCAAGGCCATCATGCCGCCCAAGGATCCCGGTATCCGATCCTGGCAGGCGTATCGAGGACGTTTTGTCGAACCTAAACGGATTGCCGCCGGGAAGCGTTTCCTGCAGGCTCACGCGACGCTGCTCGGTGTTGCCGAAAAACGATTTGGCGTGCCGGCCGAGGTAATTGCGGCCATCATCGGGGTCGAAACCCTGTTCGGCAAGCACATGGGGCGTTATGGCACCTTCGCGGCCCTCACTACGCTGGCATTCGACTATCCGCCGCGCACGGCCTTGTTCCGCGCTGAACTGGAAGCATTGCTGCTACTGGCCCGCGAAGAGAATCGCAGTGCGCTGAGCTATGTCGGCTCCTACGCCGGTGCCATCGGCTTGCCCCAGTTCCTGCCGTCCTCACGGCGACGCTTTGCGCTCGATTTCGACAACGATGGGGTTATCGATCTCGCCAGCAGCAACGCCGATGCCATAGGCAGCGTTGCGAATTACCTGGCCGAGCATGGCTGGGAAAAAGATGCCCCGATTGCCACCGCCGTTGCCGCGAGCGGCGATGGCGTGCAGGCGCTGATCGGCGAGGGGATTGAGCCGCGTCGCACGCCGAATGAAATGGAGGCTGCCAATGTCCGCCTGGTAAAAGTCGGCGTTGGCGACACGGCGATGGAACACGCGGTAGGGGCCAAGACGCTTCCCGACCGTCCTGCCGCACTGATCGACCTGGTCACACCGGGCGAGGCTACCGAATACCGCCTCGGTTATCGCAATTTCTACGTCATCACCCGCTACAACCGCAGCAGTTTCTATGCCGCGACCGTCATGGATCTGGCAGCGGCGCTCAGCCTTTCACAATAGCGCGTCAGGCGTCAACCCGTCGCGGGCAATGCGCTTGCGCAGGGTTGACAGCGCTTCCATCTGTATCTGCCGTACGCGTTCGCGGGTCAGCCCCATATCCACGGCAATACCCTCCAAGGTCGACGGATCGCGACCGCCAAGACCATAGCGACGTTCGACCACCAGACGTTGACGCTCGGTGAGTTGCGCCACCCAGTCGGCCACCAGTTCTTCGGCCTCGTGCTGGGCCAGATGCGCGGCGGGGTCCTCGGCCGAGTCGTCCGCTATCGAATCGGACATTGACAATTCGGGATCGATATCCAGCGGCGAATCGAGCGATGCCGAACGCTCGTTGAGCGCCAGTAGTCGACGAATCTCCTCCACCGGACGATCGAGCAGATGCGCCACGTCTTCAAGCATCGCGCCCGAAGCCTCGCTCTGCCGGCCGCGTTCCCGGTCCAGCGATCGCATCGCACGCAAAACGATATTGAGTTCCTTGATTACATAGATAGGCAGACGCACCGTGCGCGACTGATTCATGATTGCGCGCTCGACATTCTGGCGAATCCACCACGTGGCGTAGGTCGAGAAGCGAAAGCCGCGCTCGGGATCGAACTTTTCGAGCGCATGGATCAAGCCCAGATTGCCTTCCTCGATCAAGTCATCGAAGGGCAGGCCGCGATGCTGGTAATGTCGCGCGATACTGACCACCAGCCGCAGATTGGCTTCGATCATGTGCTGGCGAGCAGCAAAGTCGCCATCTCGCGCGGCACGTGACAGACGTGTTTCCTCGGCAGCCGTCAACAGCGGCGTGGCGCCTATCTCGTGAAGATAGACCTGGGTGATGTCTTCAATGAATCCGGAATCGTAGGCATCCGCGGCAGGCTCGACTTCCTTGCGCTCCGGATGGCAAGGGTCTTTGCTCATGGTCGATCAGCGAGCCGGAAGGTACTTTTGCGGATCAGTCGGTTTGCCCTGGCGCCGGATCTCGAAATGCAGGCGCGGACTTTCGGCGTCTGTACTTCCCATTTCCGCGATTTTCTGTCCCTTGGTCACCGTCTGTTTTTCCTTGACGAGTATTTTGCTGTTGTGGGCGTATACCGACAGAAAACTGGCGTTGTGACGCAGCACAACCAGATTGCCATAGCCGCGCAATCCGGCGCCGGCGTATGACACCACGCCGGCCGATGCCGCGAGCACGGGATCGCCGGCATTGCCGGCAATATCAAGACCCTTGCTGCCGCCTTCGGCGAACGGCGAAATCAGCCTGCCATTGGCCGGCCAGATCCAATCGACGTCATCCG